>DATACF010000640.1:0-5026 GCA_036259235.1 Longimicrobium sp.
GGTAGACGCCCGCCACCACCAGGCGCGCCGGCGGGTCCCACGGCGCCAGCGTCTCGCCCAGCAGCACCAGCCCCACGTCGGTGATCATCGGGTGGCGCTCGTCGCGGTCACCGTCCGCCACTTCGCCACGCGGGGGCGCGGGACGCTGGCGCCGTGGGACCCGCCGGCGCGCCTGGTGGTGGCGGGCGTCTACCGCCACGTCCGCAACCCGATGATCACCGACGTGGGGCTGGTGCTGCTGGGCGAGACGCTGGCGCTGCGCTCGCCGGCGCTGCTGGCGTGGACGCTCTTCTTCTCCGCCCTCAACGCCACCTACATCCCCCTCGTCGAAGAGCCCGGACTGGAACGGCGCTTCGGCGAGCCCTACCGCGTCTACCGCCGCCACGTCCCCCGCTGGATTCCCAGGCGGACGCCGTGGGCGGAGGGCGAGCCGGGGAAGCGGGTGCCGTGATGCGCGAAGGCCCGGCCCTGGCGCGCCGGACGTGCGCGCGCGAGCTTGGGCGTCTCCGGCGCCACGCCTCCTCCCCCTTCGTACGGGAGCCGATGCCCCACCCCATCCGCCTCCTCGCCGCCGCCCTCCCGCTCCTCTGCGCGCGCCCGCTCGCCGCGCAGGTGAACGCCGTGGTCCACACCGCGCTCGAACCGCGCGTGGTCGCGCCCGCCGACGGCGAGCGGCGCGTCCTCCCGGACGGGCGGCACATCCTCCTCAAGGTCGGCCCGGAGAACGGCGGGGCCGCGTACCTCTTCCTCGGCGCGGAAGACCTCCCGCCCGGCACCGGGATCCCGCGGCACCGGCACGAGGTCGACGAGGAGATCCTGATCGTGCATCGCGGCCAGGTGCGGTTCGAGCTCGACGACAGCGCATACGTGGCGGGCGCGGGGAGCGTCGTCTTCCTCCCACCGCGCACCTGGGTGGGCGTCTCCAACCCCGGCCCCGACACCGCGACGGTGATGTTCGTCTTCCCCCGCGGAAGCGTGGAGCGCTGCTTCCAGTTCATCGGCCGCGCCCCGGGCGAAGCCCCGCGGCCGCGCACCGACGAGGAGCGGGCCGAAGAGCAGCGCGCCTGCCAGATGACCTACCGCTCGCACGCGCACTGACGCCGCCCCCGGCGCAGTGAGCGAGCGCCAGGGGTTGCGTGCACGCTGAAATTTAGATATCCATCTAATTAGGTGCGGATGGAAGATAAGAACCACGGACGAGAGACGGCGATGGACATCGAGAACGCGCTGCGGCACCTGAAGCTGCTGGCGAACGAGGCGCGGCTGAAGCTGCTGGGGCTCCTGGCGCAGCGGGAGCGGAGCGTGGGGGAGCTGGCGGAGATCCTGGGGCTCAAGGAGCCGACGATCTCGCACCACCTGACCAGGCTGGCGGAGGCCGGGCTGGTGCGGATGCGGGCGGAGGGGACGGTGCACTTCTACCGGCTGGACGCCGAGACGCTGCAGACGCTCAGCCGCGAGCTGTTCACCCCCGAGCGCGTGGTGTCGTTCGCGGGGCAGCCGGAGACGGACGCGTGGGAGCGGAAGGTGCTCGGGACGTACCTCGAGAAGGACGGGCGGCTGAGCAAGATCCCGGACACGCGGAAGAAGCGCGACGTCGTCCTCCGCTGGCTCGCCACGCGCTTCGACGAGGACCGGCGCTACACCGAGCGCGAGGTCAACGAGGTCATCGGCCAGGTGCACCCCGACTACGCCACCCTCCGCCGCGAGCTGATCGGCCTGAGGCTGATGCAGCGCGAGAACGGCGTCTACTGGCGCCTCCCGCGGGCGGCCGAGGCGGCGTAACGCTCGAAAACCCTTGCGCGCTCCGGTGCCCGCGCCCGACTTTGTGGGCGCCGGAGCACGCCCGCCTTTCATTCCGTCCCCCATCATGCGCCCGCTCCCTCGCCTCCTCCTCGCCGCCGTCGCCCTCTCCGCCGCCTGCGCGAAGGCGGACACCGGGGAGCTCGGCCACAGCGACCCGCGCCGGCCGATCGTCGCCGCCGCGGGGACGGAGTTCCAGCTGGTGCTGAAGTCCAACCCGTCGACCGGGTACGCGTGGATCCTCGCCGACTCGCTCCCGCCCGGCGTGCTGGCGCTGGTGGGTTCGAGGTACGAGCCGGACCGGCGCTCCGCGGGCCGCGACGGCGGCGGCGGCCGGGAGCGGTGGACCTTCCGCGCGCTCGGGCCGGGCGAGGCGGCCATCCCGCTCGTCTACGCCCGCCCCTGGGAGCGGAACGACCCCGCCGACAGCGCGCGCTTCCAGGTCACCGTCCGGTAAGCCGTCCGCCGAACACCCCTCCTCCCCGTCCGCCGCTCCCCCGCCCCAGGCGCATGATCGACCTCCGCACGCCGCTGTCGCTGCGCACCTCCTTCGCCTTCCCGCTGCAGACCTCCCGCGCGCGCCGCGAGGTGGTGATCGGCGGCGCGCTGCTCCTGCTGCCGGTCGTCGGATGGCTCCTGAACATGGGCCACCGGATCGCGATGGTGCACCGGATGCTGCACGGCCAGGAGGCGTGGCCGGCGTGGCGCGGCTACCCCGCGCTCCTCAAGCACGGCCTCCTCACCTTCGGGGGGATGGTCTACTACTACGCGCCCGGCGCGCTGGCGGGATACGCCGCCTGGCGCCTGGAGTCGCTTCCCCTCGCCGTCCTCGCCGGGGTCCTGGCCACGCTGGCGACGATCGCCATCCCCGGCTACATGACGCACTACTGCTGGAGCTTCGACGCGGCCGAGATCTACGACCCGCTCCGCGCCCTCTCCCGCGTCTTCCAGGGCGGGCGCGACTACTGGCGCGCGTGGGGGATCGCCCTCTCCGCGCTGGCGCTCTCGTTCCTCGGGCTCCTGGGCCTCGGCGTGGGCTTCCTGGCGACGAGCGTCTGGTTCTGGCAGGTGGCGGGCTTCAGCTTCGCCCGCGTCTTCGCGCGCCGGTTCCTCGTGGACGGCGCCGCGCCCCTTCCCACGTCCCCCCTCCCCTCCGACGAGATCGCGGCATGGACTACACGGTGACCTGCCCCACCTGCGGCCCGGTGACGCTCGACGCCCAGTACGCCTGTCCCACCTGCCGGACGCCCCTGACGCACCTGGCCATGGAGCAGCTGGCCGGGCGGATGCGGAGCGACATCGCCCGGATCGAGGCGAAGCGCCCGCCGAAGACCACGACGACGGTCAACGGGAGCGGCACCATGCTCCTCGACTACCGCCCCGCGGGCGACGGGACGTACACCGCCACGCGCTGGGTCACCCTCGCCTACCTCCCGCTGGTGCCGCTCTCGCGGACGCGGGTGCGCCCCGTCGAGCGCACGGCGGAGATCATGGGGCAGCGCTACCTCTACGACGTGGTCGGGAAGGAGCCGCTGGACCCGGCCTCCATCCTCCGGACCTACCTGTTCACGCTCCTCGCGGTGGTGCCGGTGATCTTCGCCTTCGTGAAGATGGAGGAGGTGACCCGCGCGGTGGGCGACGGGCCGGGATTCCTCTTCACCGCCGCCACCATCGTCTGGTTCGTGTTCATGATGACGCGCTTCGCCAACGCCGACCGCGTCTTCCGCGACCGCAAGGACGCGTAGGTGGCCGGGCCGATGCGAATCCCCCCCGCCGGCACCTTCCTCCAGGAGCCCTTCCGCACCGACGCGGGACACTGGCGCGCGCCCGTGGACGGCGACGGCACCGGGCTCCGTGTCCCCGACGGCGACGGCGCGCCCGACGCGGCGTCGCTCGCGCTGGCGGAGCGCGCGCTCCCCGAGGCCGGTGCGCTGGTGGAGGAGGCGCGGGCGTACCTCGCCGGCACGGTCGACTTCGCGCGCGCCTCCCTCCACGGCGACCCCGAGGTGATCGGCGTCACCTGCGACGCGCTCTCGGCGACGGTGACGCTGGAGCTCAACTGGGACTCCGACCTGTATTCCCTCTGGCACGTCCGCTTCCGCTGGCGCCCGGACGGCGGCCGGACCCCGATCGCCTTCGGGCGGCGCGACTGGGAGCCCGAATGAAGGAGGGAGACGGCGTGAACGAGGTCCGCTTCCAGAAGGTCGTCCGCCGCGGCGGGATCGCGCCGGAGTGGGAGGCGCTGGAGATCTGGGTCGACGGCCGCCCCCTGAGGAAGTGGGCGCGCGACGCGGAGCTCCACTCCGCGCTGGCCGAGGGGAACCCGCAGGTCGCCGGCCTCTACGCGGGGCTCCCGCCCGAGCAGGTCCTCCCCCCGTCGGCGCACTTCCTCGGATCGCGGGAATCGTCCTTCTTCTACCCGGAAGAAGGGAAGAGCGCGCTCCTGGGGTGCGAGTGCGGGATCGTGGAGTGCTGGCCCCTCCTGGCGCGGATCACCGTCGAGGGCGGCCGGGTGACGTGGAGCGATTTCGAGCAGCCCCACCGCGGCGCCGCGCACCCCGGCCCCTGGCGCTACACGCTCGGCCCCTTCGTCTTCGCCCGCGACGCGTACGAGCGCGCCCTGCGCGACGCCGCCACCCTCCCCTTCACCGAAGATCCCGTGACCCGACACCTCCGCCTCCTCCCCCTCGACGACGAAGCCTTCGCGGCGATCGCGGGCGACGAGGCCGCCTTCGAGGCGCGCTACGGCGTCCGCCTGGGCCCCGTCGCCGGCGTCGCGCGCGAGGCCGCCGCGCAGAACGCCGACCTCCACCGCAGGGTGCCCCGCCCCGCGCCGTGGGGCGCGTACCTCGCCGTGGACGACGACGCGGCGCAGGTGGTGGGCACCTGCGCCTTCCCCGCCGCGCCGGACGCGGAAGCGGCGGTGGAGATCGCCTACTTCACCTTCCCGCCCTTCGAGGGAGCCGGCGCCGCCACCGACATGGCCCGCGCGCTGGTGGAGATCGCGGCCGAGGCGCCCGGCGCCCGCTCCGTCATCGCCCACACCCTCCCCGAGACCAGCGCCTCCACCCGCGTCCTCGAGCGCAACGGCTTCCGCCGCGACGGCGAGGCCGTCGACCCGGACGCGGGGCCGGTCTGGCGCTGGCGGCTCGATCTCCCGCCGCGCTGACGAAGACGGACGATCCGGCGAGAACCGGAGGGGGGGGGGGGGGGGGGGGGGGGGGGG
>DATACF010000641.1:0-7178 GCA_036259235.1 Longimicrobium sp.
AGGAGACACGCGCGCCGCCACGCCGAACCAGAGGAATGCGCGGAAGTCCGCGGCGCGCGTGGCTCCGGAGCGGCACCGGAGCCCGCTCCATCGCCGCCCGAACCCCGAGCCACGACCGCCACCCACGCCGACACCACCAACGACACCGGCCCCAAACGCAGAAGCCGGCCGCACCTCACGAAGAGTGCGACCGGCCTCAGCTCCCCCGCCGGAAGAACGGGAAGATCCGTCCTCGCCTTCGCGGCGCGGTGACGATGATCCGGATGTAGTCGGTGCGGCCGTCGACCACCAGCTCGCAGTAGTAGAGCCCCGACGGCGCCCGCCGCCCGTTCTGGTCGTTGCCGTCCCAGTAGGCGACCTTGCGTCCCGGCTCGGTGTAGCGCAGCGCGTTGACCGCCACGTTGCGCCCGCGCGGATGCCCGACGGCCGTCGGGACCGCGACCAGCTGACGAAATAGGTTGACGATTCGGATGGAGACGACCCGGGACTCTCCACTCGCGAACAGGCTGTCCTCCAGGTAGAACGGGATGTACGTGTCCGGGTTGGCGGGGTTGGGGTAGTTCTGCTCCAGCCGGAACCCCTTCTGCGCCGGGGCCGGCTCCTGCGCCCGCAAGCCCGGGGGGGAGAGCGACCCGAAGAGCACGAGGAGGAAGAGGAGGAGCAGAACGGGGGGTGCGCGACGCATCACCACCGTCCTTACGTTCACGAGTTCACGGGCGTGGGCTCCTCCGTCGGCGGCGGTACGTTCCAGGTCTGCCAGGGGGGTCGGAAGACCAGTATATCCGCGCCACAGGACACGGGCAAGCAACGGGACGGCGCGCTCGTCGCGCCGCCGCGCGCACGGACGCGGGAGCGCGCGCGTGCGGCGCCCCGGAAACCCCGCAGCGCCTCCGGAGTTCCCTCCCCCGCTCCCACGGCCGGATCGACGCGCGTCCCGGACGACGCCGCGCGGGTCATTCCAGCGGCTCGGCGGCGTGGTCGAGGAAGAGGTCGAGGGAGCGGAAGGGCTTCTCCTGCGTCAGGTGCGTCTCCAGGAAGACGCGGAGGAGGGCGCGGTGGAGCCCGGGGCTCGCCAGCGGCCCCCCCGGGGTCTGGCCCCGCGTCATCGCCCGCAGCTCGGCGCGGGACGCCGGGTCGACGATCCGCCCCGCCGGGCGGCACTCGAGGCAGGCGACGCCGCCCGCCAGCGGGTCGAAGCGCACCGGCTCGCCGTCGCCCACCGCGCGCCCGCACACCACGCACTCGTCCGTCCGCGGCTCGAACCCCAGGAGGACGACCAGCGTCCACGCCCCGGTGAAGACCACCCCCGGCGCGGCCTCCGGCGATACGGCGCCGATGGCGTCCCAGGCGGCGGCGAGGGTGTCGTAGAGGGCGGGGTACGCCTCCTCGGTGGCGAAGCGGAGGACGATCTCGGCCAGGAGCGAGGCCCCCGCGAAGGCCGCCAGCGTCCGCCCCAGCCCCTGCCGGGAGCGGAGGAGGTCGAACCCCGAGAGGGTGTGGAGGTCGCGCCCTTCCTTGAGGTAGAAGGTCGCCGACCCTTCGGTGAACGGCTCCAGCACCCCGCCGTAGCGGCTCTTCGGGCGGAGCGCCCCCTTGGCGATCACCGAGCGCACCCCCTCGTCGCGGGTGAGGAGGCGGAGGATCTTGCTGGTCTCGCTGTACGGGAACGCCTGGAGCACCAGCGCCCGCGTGGTGACGAGCGCCATCCTCTCCTCCTCGCCTTAAGCCGCCGGGCGGCGCCGCGCCGCCAGCGCCGCGCCCCCGGCCAGGATCAGCCCGGCCAGCGCCACGGCCACGATCCGCGGGTCCACCGGCGACTCCGAGGGGACCGACCAGTCGAGCGACACCGGGGCGCCGGCCCTTAAGTCCTGCCCCGAGTAGCGGAGGAAGCGCTCGCCCTCGGCCTCGAAGGGGGTCCCGCCGAGGAGCCCCGCGACGTCGACCTCGGGCGAGGGCTGGCGGACGTAGAGGTTCAGCGTGTCCGTCGCCTGCGCCAGCGGGAGGGCCAGCTTCCCCCGCCCCGCGCCCAGACGGTAGCGGAAGAAGAAGTCGCGCTCGCCGGGGACGAGGGGGTCGGTGACCCAGACGCGGTCGCCCATCCGCGCCACGCCGCCGTCCTGGCCGCGGGCGCTGTCGGCCGCCGCGTCGCCGCTCCCGCTCTCGAAGGAGGCGACCCCCGCCGGGAGGGTGAAGCCGACCACGGGGCGGTCGGCCGAGACCAGCGTCCGCCCGGCCTGGTTCCGCACCCGCACCAGCTCGGCCACCTCCCACCCGCCGTCCATGGCGGGGATGAAGAAGACGTCGCGGCGGGTGACGCGCACCGAGTCGGCGGCGGCCGCCGAGGCGGTGGTGTCGAAGACGGCGATCCGGTAGTCGCCCGGCGTCTCCTCGGGGTGGAGGGCGCGGCCGAAGTAGCGGACGCCGTCCTTCCACGCGGTGGCGAAGAAGACGGTGAACCCCGCGGTGTCGGGGGGCGGGAGGGTGACGCGGAAGCTCCCGTCGGCGCCCGAGGTGGCCCGGGCGGCGACGCCGCGCGCCCCCGGGGTGACGCGGTGGAGCTCGACGGCGGCGCCGGCGACGCCCCGCTCGCCCTGGACGACGCGCCCCTGCAGCACCCCCTGCGCGGGGAGGGAGGCGGCGGGGGCCAGCGCGAGGAGCGCGGCGAAAACGGCGGCGAGGTGGGGCGCCCGGGGGCGCCTCGCCTCGCGGAAGTGTCGGATGTCGGTCACGGGTTGAAGCGGCCCAGGTCTTCGGGGTTGAGCTTGCGGAGGTGCTCCTTCAGCTGCTCGGGCGAGAGCCCCGGCGCGGGGTCCTTCCCCCCCAGCTCGTCGCTCAGCGCCTCCAGGTGCTCGCCGAGCGCCTGCTCGGCGTCCTCGGCGCTGGCGACCTCGAAGGTCGCCGCCCCCAGGAGCTCCTCGCCCGCGAAGAGCTCGGCGCGGGTGCGGAGCGCGATGGCGATGGAGTCGGAGGGGCGCGCGTCCACGGTGAAGACCTCGTCGCCGCGCTGGATGACGAGCTCGGCGAAGTAGGTGTTGTCGTGGACGCGGGTGATGAGGACGCGCGTCAGCGTCCCGCCCAGCCCGCGGATGATGGACGGGAAGAGGTCGTGCGTGAGCGGGCGGGCGAACTTCATCCCCGCCAGCTCCATGGCGATGGCGCTGGCCTCGGCCGGGCCGATCCAGATCGGGAGGACGCGCTCGCCCTCGTCTTCCTGGAGGATCACGACCGGCGACTTGGTGTTCTGGTCGAGCCCCAGGCTCTGCACCCGTACCTTGATCATGCTCGCTTTCGCCGGACGTGCGGCGGGGATGGACGCTTCCGGCTCGGGGCCCGCGAAGCTCCGCGCCGCGGGAGGGGAACGCCTCCCGAGGCATACTTCGCGCCGCGGAAATGGTTCCGCCACGCGGCGGGCGCGGGGTGATTCGAGGGGGGCGGAGGCCGGCTCGGGAGAAGACCGGCGGTCTCGGCGCGGGCGACGAGCCGCGGCGCGCGCTCCGGCATCGCCGGTCCTCACCCCCCGGCCCCCTCTCCCAACCCCTGGGAGAGGGGGAGGACTGCACGGAAGTCGCGGATCGGGACGACGTTCTCCCTTCCCAACGCACGCCCACCGCGTGCGGGGGGAGGGGCCGGGGGAGGGGGGGCGCGCGGAGCCCGCCGCATGCGACGCCGGCCCGCCCCCCGCGCTCGATCCGGCCGAGCGCGAACCGCGTCAGGCCTTCGCGGCGCTCCGCAGCGCGTCCACCCGGTCGGTGGCCTCCCAGGGGAAGAGCTTCACCTTGGGCCCGTCGGTCCCCTCGGCGGGCGTGCGCCCGAAGTGGCCGTAGGCGGCGGTGGGGCGGTAGATCGGCGAGCGGAGATTCAGCGACTCGATGATCCCCTTGGGGGTGAAGTCGAAGACCTCGCGGAGCGCCCGCCCGATCGCCTCCTCGTCGGCCTCGGCGGTGCCGAAGGTGTCGACGCGCACCGAGACCGGCTCGGCGACGCCGATGGCGTAGGCGAGCTGGATCTCGCAGCGGCGCGCCAGCCCCGACGCCACCACGTGCTTGGCCGCCCACCGCGCCGCGTACGCCGCCGAGCGGTCGACCTTGGTGGGGTCCTTCCCGCTGAAGGCGCCGCCGCCGTGGCGCCCCATCCCCCCGTAGGTGTCGACGATGATCTTGCGCCCGGTGAGCCCCGCGTCGCCGTGCGGCCCGCCGATGACGAAGCGCCCGGTGGGGTTCACGTGGATGATGCACGACTCGCGGTCGAAGAGCTCCTCGGGGAGGACGGGGGCGATCACGTGCTCGACGATGGCCTCGCGGATCTGCTCCTGCGTCGCGTCGGGGTCGTGCTGCGTCGAGACGACGACGGTGTTCACCCGCACCGGGCGGTCGCCCTCGTACTCCACCGACACCTGCGTCTTCCCGTCGGGGCGGAGCCACTCCACCTTCCCCGTCTTGCGGACGTGCGCCAGCCGCTCGGCCAGCCGGTGCGCCAGGAGGATCGGCGTCGGCATCAGCTCCGCGTTCTCGTCGGTGGCGTAGCCGAACATCATCCCCTGGTCGCCCGCGCCCCCGGTGTCGACCCCCTGGGCGATGTCGGGCGACTGCTGGTCGATCGTCGTCATCACCGCGCAGGTGTGCCCGTCGATCCCGTACGCCGCGTCGGTGTAGCCGATCCCCTTCAGCGTCCCGCGGACGATGGTGGGGATGTCGACGTAGGTGTCGGTGGTGATCTCGCCGGCGACGACGGCCACGCCGGTGGTCACCAGCGTCTCGCACGCCACGCGCCCCCGCGGGTCCTTCTCGAGGATGGCGTCGAGGACGGCGTCGGAGATCTGGTCGGCGATCTTGTCGGGGTGCCCCTCGGTGACGGACTCCGAGGTGAAGAGATGGCGGTGGGCCACGGATCGGTTCCCGGTTGTGGTGAGCGGGCGCAAACGCTTCGGGCGCCCCGTCATCGGGGCGCCGGGCGGCGGGGAAGATACGCCCTTCAGCGCGTGTCCGACAGGTTCCAGGCGCCGGTGAACTTGGTGAGGTCGAGGACGGCGCCCAGCCGCGTCGTGAGCGCCCGGAGCACCTCCTCGGCGCTGGCGGCCTTCAGCGCCTCGGCCACCGCCTGGGCGGCGTGCTCGTGGGTGACGGAGCGGATCACCTTCTTGATCTCGGCGAGCGAGGCGGGGCCCACGCTCAAGCTCCCCACCCGCATGCCGATCAGCATGAACGCCGCCACCGGGTTGGCCGCCACCTCGCCGCAGACGCTCACCTCGATCCCCGCGTCGCGCCCCGCGCGGCTCACCAGGTCGAGGAGGCGGACCACGGCCGGGTGGAAGGGCTTGTAGAGCTTCGCCAGCCGCGAGTTCCCCCGGTCGACGGCGAGGGTGTACTGCACCAGGTCGTTGGTCCCGATGGAGAAGAAGTCGACGTGCCGCGCCAGCTCCGGCGCGTGGAGGGCGGCCGCCGGCGTCTCCACCATCGCCCCCAGGCTGTACGTCTCGGGGACGGCGTGCCCCTCGGCCGCCAGCTCCTCGCGCGCCTCCTCGATCAGCCGCCGCGTCGCCTCCACCTCGGAGATCTCGTTGATCAGCGGGAGCATGATCCGCACGTCGCCGTGCGCCATCGAGCGGAGGAGGGCGCGGAGCTGCGTGCGGAAGATCTTCGGCTCGTCGAGGCAGACGCGGATGGCCCGCCACCCCAGGAAGGGGTTCTCCTCCGGCGCCATGTGGAGGAAGGCGGGGAACTTGTCGCCGCCGAGGTCGAAGGTGCGGATGGTGACCGGCTGCGTGGGGAAGGCCTCGGCCACCTGCCGGTACGCCCGGTACTGCTCGTCCTCCCCCGGCGCCGTGTTCCGCCCCACCACCAGGAACTCGGTGCGGTAGAGCCCCACCCCGGCCGCCCCGTGGGCGGCCGCGTTCTTCGCCTCGCCGGGGAGGTCGATGTTGGAGCGGAGCGCCACGTGCACCCCGTCGCGCGTCACCGCCGGGAGGTGGGCCAGGAGGACGAGCTCCTGCTCCCACTCGCGGATGGCGAAGTCGCGGTCGCGGTACGCCGCCTTCTCCTCCTCGCTCGGCGAGACGATCACCCGCCCGGTGCGCCCGTCGAGGATCACCTCCTGCCCGTCGCGTACGTGCTCCGAGAGGTCGCCCAGGGCCACCACCGAGGGGATGTCGAGCGAGCGGGCCAGGATGGCGGAGTGCGAGGTGCGCGTCCCGACGTCGGTGGCGATCCCCACCACGTGCTTGGGGTCGAGCTGGACGGTGATGGAGGGGGTCAGCTCGCGCGCCACCAGGATCACCGTCTCGTCGTCGCTGCGGACGGCGAAGTCGGGGTCGGCGAGCCCCATCAGCCGCCGCAGCACCCGCGTCTGGACGTCGGCCAGGTCGTTGAGCCGGTCGAGGACCATGGGGTGCGAGGTGTGCGAGAGCTGCGACTCCCACTCCAGCACCCGCCACTCGAAGGCCCGCTCGGCGGTGAGGTGGTTCTCGCGGATGTACCCCACCGTCCCCTGGAGGAGGTCGGCGTCCTCGAGCATCAGGAGCTGCGGCTCGAAGATCTGCGCCTCCACCGCCCCCATCGACGCCTCGGTGCGCACCTGGAGCTCGCGGATCCGCTCCTGCGCCCACCGGCACGCCTCCAGGAAGCGCGCCACCTCCGCCTCCACCAGCGCGGGGGGGACGGTGGCGCCGTGGGGGACGCGCGGGACCTCCCACCGCAGCACCCGCGCGGGGGCGATCACGATCCCCGGCGAGGCGGGGATCCCGTCGCGGACGGTGCTCCCGGGCACCTCAGTCCTCCCCGAAGCGGTTGCGGATGAGCTCGGCCAGGGCGTCGACCGCGGCCTGGGCGTCGTCGCCCTTGGCCCGCAGGTGCACCATGGAGCCGAACTCGGCGGCGAGCATCATGACGCCCATGATGCTCTTCCCGCTCACCTCCACGTCGTCCTTGCGGATCCAGACGTCGGAGGCGAAGCGGTTGGCGAGCTTCACCAGCTCGGCCGCGGGGCGGGCGTGGAGCCCGTACTTGTTGACGATCTGGACTTCGGTCGCCGATTCCATCCCGATCCCGGTGATCTCGTTGGACAGTTCAGGTGCGCGCGAGGACGAGCCCCGCGGCGAGGACGGCGAGCATCGCCGCGGCGGCCACCGCGCGGACGCGGTGCCCCAGCGCCACCCCCAGCGCCGCCGCCAGGATCGCCTCCCC
>DATACF010000642.1:0-5872 GCA_036259235.1 Longimicrobium sp.
GCCGCCGCCGCGCTCCTCTTCGCCGTCGGCCTCGGCGGGTGCGGGGAGTCGCGGGCGGCGGCGCGGGCGGAGGGGCCGGCGACCGATTCGGTTCCGACGGCGGCGCTCGTCGCGAAGGCGCCGGAGCGCGATCCGAGCGTCCTTCGCGTCTGCGCGGACCCGAACAACCTCCCGTTCTCGAACGAGCGGGGAGAGGGGTTCGAGAACCGGCTGGCGGAGCTGCTGGCGCGGGAGATGGGGCGGCGGGTGGAATACACCTGGTGGGCGCAGCGGCGCGGCTTCATCCGCAACACGCTGCGCGCGGGGGAGTGCGATCTCGTCGCGGGAATTCCGAGCTCGTTCGAGCTGGTGGCGGCGACGCGGCCGTACTACCGCTCGACGTACGTCTTCGTCTACCGGGAGGATGCCGGGTTCGAGGTGGCGTCGTTCGACGACGCGGTGCTGCGCGAGAAGACGATCGGGGTGCACCTGGTGGGCGACGACGGGGCGAACACGCCGCCCGCGCACGCGCTGTCGAAGCGCGGCATCGTGGGGAACGTGCGCGGCTACACGCTCTACGGCGACTACTCCACGCCCAACCCGCCCGCGCGCATCCTCGACGCGGTGGCGCGGAAGGAGATCGACGTGGCGGTCGTCTGGGGGCCGCTCGCCGGCTACTTCGTCCCCCGGCAGCGGGTGAAGATGAAGGTCGTCCCCGTCTCTCCCCAGGTCGACCTCCCCTTCCTCCCCTTCGTCTTCGACATCTCCATGGGCGTCCGCCGCGACGACGCCGCCCTCCTGTCCCAGGTGGAGAGCGTCCTCCGGAAGCGGAGAAACGACGTGGAGGCGATCCTCGACGAGTACGGCGTCCCGCGCGTCGGCCCGCGCAGACGCACCGGGAGCTGAAGCGATGACGAAGCGTACTCACGCACTCACGCACTCACGCACTCTCGCGCTCGCCGTCCTCCTCGCGACGACGATGCCGGCATGCGAGCGCGAGCGCCGGAGCCATCGCGAGGTCCCGCCGGGGGCGACGGCGCAGACCGCCGTGCAGACGAGCGAGCTCCAGGCGGGGCCGAAGACGGTCGACCCGTCCGCGGGCGCCTACCAGGAGAACCGGTGGGCGGTGGGGCAGGGGCAGACCTTCTACGTGCAGTACAACTGCGCCGGGTGCCACGCCCCCGGCGGCGGCGGGGGGATGGGGCCGCCGCTCAACGACGACGAGTGGATCTACGGGAGCGACCCCGAGAACGTCTTCGCCACCATCGTCGAGGGGCGGCCGAACGGGATGCCCTCCTTCCGCGGGCGGATCGACAACGCGCAGCTCTGGCAGCTCGTCGCCTACGTGCGGACGATGAGCGGGCTCACCCCGCCCGACGTCTGGCCCGCGCGGAGCGACCACATGCAGGAGTCGCGGCCCGCCACCGACGCCCCGCCCCAGCGGCAGCTCCCGTGAGCGCGGCGACGCGTCGGACCTGGCCCGCGATCCCGGTCGCGATCCTCCTGGCGGCGTGCGACCGGGAGTTCTCGGCCACGCCCCCCGCGGGGCCGCAGGCCGAGCGGATCAGCGGCCTGACGGGGTACCTCGCCTGGACGGGGACCGCCGTCTTCCTCGCCGTCGTCGCCTTCCTCCTCTACGCCCTCTGGCGCGGGCGGCGGCGGGCGGAGAACGCGGCGGGGCCCGCGGCCGAGCGGACGCTCACCCTCTGGGTCGGCGGCGCGGTGGCGGTGACGACGCTCATCCTGGCGGTGACGCTCGTCCTCAACTTCCAGACCGGGAGGGCGCTGGCGGAGTTCGCCGAGCCGGACGCGCTCGTCATCCGCGTCACCGGGCACCAGTGGTGGTGGCAGGTCGACTACCAGGACCCCGACTACTCGCGCCGCTTCACCACCGCGAACGAGATCCACATCCCCGTGGGCCGCCGGGTGCGGGTGGAGGTGCAGTCGCGCGACGTGATCCACTCGTTCTGGGCGCCCAACCTCCACGGCAAGGTCGACCTGATCCCCGGCTACACGGCGACGACCTACCTCCGCGCCGACCGCCCGGGCGTCTACCACGGCCGCTGCGCCGAGTACTGCGGGATGCAGCACGCCAGGATGGACTTCCGGGTGATCGCGGAGCCGCCGGAGAAGTTCGCCGCCTGGTACGAGGGGCAGCTGAAGAGCGCCACCCCTCCCGCCGACTCCGTCCGGCAGGCGGGGCGGCAGGTCTTCCTCTCGAAGGGGTGCGCCCTCTGCCACACCGTGCGCGGCACCCCGGCCGGGTCGCGCGTGGGGCCCGACCTCACGCACCTGGCCACCCGCCGCACGATCGCCGCCGGGACGCTCCCGAACACGCGGGGGCACCTGGGCGGGTGGGTCTCCGACCCGCAGAAGATCAAGCCGGGGGCGAAGATGCCGCCCAACCAACTCGCGCCGAACGAGCTGCACGCCCTGCTCGGCTACCTCGAAAGCCTGAAGTGAGGCCGCCTTGTCGAGCACCGAAGCGCAGGTGACCGCCGGACTCCTCGACGCCGAGGGGCGCGCCGAGATGGAGCGCACCTGGGACGACGGGCCGGGGCTCCGGGGGTGGCTGCGGGCGACCGACCACAAGTCGGTGGCGAAGCGCTACGTCGCCACCGCCTTCCTCTTCTTCGTCCTCGGCGGCGTCGAGGCGCTGGTGATGCGCGTCCAGCTCGCCCGCCCCGAGAACGGGCTGGTCGACCCGGAGCTGTACAACCAGCTCTTCACCATGCACGGCACCACGATGATGTTCCTCTTCGGGGTGCCGGTGCAGCTGGCGATGGCCATCTACCTCGTCCCCCTGATGGTGGGGACGCGCAACATCGCGTTCCCCCGGCTGAACGCCTTCGGCTACTGGGTCTACCTCATCGGCGGGCTCCTCCTCTACAGCGGCTTCGTCCTGAACACGGGGCCGGACGGGGGATGGTTCAACTACGTCCCCCTCTCGGGACCGCAGTACTCGCCGGGGAAGCGGATCGACGTCTGGGCGCAGACGGTGACCTTCACCGAGATCGCGGCGCTGGTGGCCGCGGTGGAGCTGATCGTCACCGTCCTCAAGCAACGCGCGCCGGGGATGTCGCTCAACCGGCTCCCGCTCTACGTCTGGGCGGTGCTGGTGACGGCGTTCGTCGTCCTCTTCGCCATGCCCTCGGTGGCGCTGGCGAGCATGATGCTGGCGTTGGACCGGCTGGTCGGGACCCACTTCTTCAACCCGGCCGAGGGGGGCGACCCGCTCCTCTGGCAGCACCTCTTCTGGTTTTTCGGGCACCCCGAGGTCTACATCATGTTCATCCCGGCGACCGGCTTCGTCTCCGAGATCATCCCCGTCTTCGCGCGGCGGAAGATCTTCGGGCACACGGCGCTGGTGCTGGCGCTGGTGGCGACGGGGTTCCTGAGCTTCGGGCTCTGGGTGCACCACATGTTCACCACCGGGCTCCCGCAGCTGGGGCAGAGCTTCTTCACGGCGGCGTCCCTGATGATCGCCATCCCCAGCGGGGTGCAGGTCTTCTGCTGGATCGCCACCCTCTGGGCGGGGCGGCCGCGCTTCGACACGCCGCTCCTCTTCGTCCTCGGCTTCATCGTCCTCTTCACCCTCGGCGGGATCACGGGGGTGATGGTGGCGTCGGTGCCGTTCGACCAGCAGGCGCACGACACGCACTTCGTGGTGGCGCACCTCCACTACGTGCAGATCGGGGCCTTCGTCTTCCCCCTCTTCGCGGCGTTCTACTACTGGTTCCCCAAGATCACGGGGCGGATGCTGTCGGAAGCGTTGGGGAAGTGGAACTTCTGGCTCTTCTTCATCGGCGTGAACGTCACCTTCTTCCCCCTCCACTTCCTGGGGCTGATGGGGATGACGCGGCGCGTCTACACCTACCTCCCCGAGACGGGGTGGGGGCCGCTCAACTTCGTGGCGACCGTCGGCGCCTTCACCATCGCGGCGAGCGCCCTCCTCTTCGTGGCGAACGTCTTCCGGAGCCTGCGGCGCGGGGCGCCGGCGGGCGACGACCCGTGGGGCTCGCACACGCTGGAGTGGGGGACGTCGTCGCCGCCGCCGGCGTACAACTACCTCCACATCCCGGTGGTCCAGGGGCTGTACCCGCTCTGGGAGCGCACCCCGGACCGGCCGGTGGTGACGGGGATGGGGACGGAGCGGCGCGAGGTGCTCCTGACCACGGTCCTCGACGCCGAGCCCGACGCCGTCTACCAGCACCCGGGGCCGAGCGAGGCGCCGCTCCTGGCCGCGCTGGCGGTGGGGGTGACCTTCGTCGGCGGGATCTTCACCACCTGGGCCTTCGTGGTGGGCCCGGCGCTCCTCTTCCCCGCCCTCCTCCGCTGGTTCTGGACGCAGGAGAGGCACGAGGGGCCGCGCACCGAGGGGGAGGAGCCCGCATGAGCCCCGAGCGCACGCGCCTCGACGTGTCGGCGCTCCCGAAGGTGGTCTTCGGCCATCGCTCGCTCCTCTGGTGGGGGACGCTGGGGTTCGCGGTGATCGAGGGATTCACGCTGCTGCTGATGGTGGCGAGCTACTTCTATCTCCGCACCAACGAGCTCGCCTGGCCGCCGGGTCGCACGCCGAATCCGGACCTGCTGGTCCCCACGATCAACACCGTCCTCCTCCTCCTGGTCATCGTCCCCATGCGGGCCGCGGACAGGGCGGCGAAGCGCTTCGACCGGCGCGGCGTGGCCCGCGGGCTCCTGGTCGCGACGGCGCTGACGGTGGGGGTGGCGGTGCTGCGGTGGTTCGAGCTCCTGGCGCTGAACGTCCGCTGGGACGCGCACGGCTACGCCTCGGTGGCCTGGGGCGTGGTGGTGCTCCACGCCACGCTGGTGGCCGTCGACGTCTTCGAGACCGCGACGCTGGGGGTCCTCTTCGCCTCCGGGAAGGCGCGGAAGAAGCACTTCCCCGACGCCAGCGACGCGGCCGACTACCAGTATTTCCTCTCGGCCGTCTGGGTGCCGCTGTACTTCATCGTCTACTGGGGGCCGCGGCTGCTGTAGGAGCAGTGCCCGGTTCCGAGTGCCCAGTGCCCAGGAACGGCCCTGGGCGCTGGATACTGGGCGCTGGATACTGGGCGCTGGGCACTTGATACTGGGCACTTCGAACCCATGAACGAGACGACCGAGGGCCGGGAGCACTTCCGGGAGCCGCGCGGGATGGCGGCGCTCTGGTTCGCCGTGCTGGCGGGGCCGCTGGCGTGGATGCTGGGGCTGAACGCCGGGTACGCGCTGGTCCGGGTGGCGTGCGCGAAGCAGGAGATGCTCCTCCTCCACGCCGTCAGCCTCGCGACGCTCCTCCTGGCGCTGGCGGGCGGCTTCGTCGCCTGGCGCGAGTGGGGCCGGGCGGGGCGCGAGTGGCCGGGCGAGGGGGGCGGAACGCTCTCGCGCAGCCGCTTCATGGCCGCGCTCGGGCTCCTGGCCAGCGCGCTCTTCTCGCTGGTGATCGTCGCGCAGTGGGCGGCGAGCCTCTTCTTCGACCCGTGCATGGCCATCTGATGCGGCGCCTCGTCCTCCCGCTCGCGCTCCTCGCGGGGGCGCTCGCGCCGGGGCTGGCGCTGGCGCACGGCGGACGCCCTCCGGAGCCGCACGACCTGGCGGGGGCGTGGAGCTTCGCGCCGTGGGTCGTCGTCCCGCTCTTCGTCACGGCGTGGCTCTACTCGCGCGGCGTGGAGCGGATGTGGCGGCGGTCGGGGGTGGGACGCGGGATTCGCCGGTGGGAGGCGGGGTGCTTCGCGGCGGGGTGGCTGACGCTCTTCGTGGCGACGGTGACGCCGCTCGACGCGCTGGGCGAGGCGCTCTTCAGCGCGCACATGGTGCAGCACGAGCTGCTGATGGCGCTCGCGGCGCCCCTCCTCGTCCTCGGCCGGCCGGTGGTCCCCTTCCTCTGGGCGAT
>DATACF010000643.1:0-2041 GCA_036259235.1 Longimicrobium sp.
CCGGCGCCTCCCCTTCTTCGCCCGCCTGGGCGCCCTCCGCCTCGACCGCGGCGGGCGGGCGACGGCGCGCGCGGGGCTGGAGGCGGCGGCGGCGCGGCTCGACCGGCCGGGGCGCGCGCTCTGGATCTTCCCCCAGGGCCACCACCGCCCCGCCCACCTCCGCCCCCTGGGCTTCCAGCCGGGCGTCCGCCTCCTGGCGCGCCTCGTCCCGGACGCCGCCGTGGTCCCCATCGCCTTCCAGTACGCCTTCGGCGAGCGCCCCGCGCCCGCGGCGTACGCGCACCTGGGCGAGCCGATTCCCGCCGGCCTGCTCGATCTCGGTGATCTCGAATCCGCCGTCGAGCGCGGGCTCGCGCGGATCGACGGCGCGCTCTCGGGGGCGCTGCCGCCGCTCCCGCCGCTGGTGGCCGCGCGGGTGCGGGGGCCCGACGAGGGGGTGGGGGCGCGGCTCCTGGGCGGGCGGGGGATGGAGGCGCGCGGTGGCTGACGTCGTCGTGGTCGGCGCTGGCGTGGGGGGGCTCTCGGCGGCGATCCTCCTGGCGGCGCGGGGGCTCTCGGTGGACGTGCTGGAGGCGGGGGAGCGGCCGGGGGGGAAGGTGGGGATCGCGACCGTGGACGGGGTGGAGGTCGACACCGGCCCCAGCGTGCTGACGCTGCCGGACGCGCTCGACGGGGTCCTCCGGGTTGCCGGAACTTCGCTCCGTGACGAGATTTCGCTCTTCTCGCCCGAGCCCGCGTTCCGCTACCTCTACCCGGACGGCGCCGCCTTCGACGTCTTTCCGGACCCGGCGCGGACGCTGGAGTCGGCCCAAGCGTCGCTGGGGCGGGGGGCGGCGGACGAGCTGGCCGGCTTTCTCGACTACGCGCGGCGGATCTGGGACGCGGCGGCGCCGCACTTCGTCTACGGCGACGCGCCCTCGGTGGGCGCGCTCCTCCGCGCGGGGGCGGCGTCGCCGGGGCTGGTGGCGCGGATCGACCCCCTGCGGACGATGTGGGGGGCCATCCGCTCCCGGGTGCGCGACGAGCGGGTGCGGTGGCTCCTGGCGCGCTACGCCACCTACAACGGCTCCGACGTCCGCCGCGCCCCCGCCACGCTCAACTGCATCGCGCACGTCGAGCTGGCGCTGGGCGGCTACGGGGTGCGGGGCGGGATGTACGAGGTCGCGCGCGCCCTCGTCCGCGCGGCGGAGCGGGTGGGCGTCCGCGTCCACCCCGGCGCGCGCGTGGCGCGGATCGTCGCGATCGGCGGGCGGGTGGCGGGGGTGGAGACGGAGGACGGGCGACGGTGGCGCGCGGACGCCGTGGTCGGCAACGCGGACGCGGCGCACGTCCTGGGCGATCTTCTTCCGGTCGATTCGCGGCGGAGGACGAATGGCGCGGCGGCGTCGATGTCGGGGTGGGTCGGCATCCTGAAGGCGCGGCGGAGGGTGGGGGACGAGGCGCGGGTCGCGCACACGGTCGTCTTTCCGCGCCGGTACCTGGACGAGTTCGCGGACGTCTTCGACCGCGCCCGCCCGCCCGCCGAGCCCACGGTGTACCTCTGCGCGCAGGAGGCCGCCCACGCGCGCGCCGGCTGGCCGGGGCACGAGCCCGTCTTCGCCATGGCCAACGCCCCGCCCGAGCCGGCGGGCGGCCGCTCGCCCGGGGCGGTGTGGGAGGGGTTGCGGGCGACGGTGCTGGCGCGGATGGAGGCGGCGGGGCTCAAGGACGCGGACGACGCGCTGGTGTGGGAGCGGACGCCGTCGGGGCTGGCGGCGCACTTCCCCGGGAGCCGCGGGAGCATCTACGGCGCGGCCTCCAACTCGGCCTTCGCCGCCTTCCGCCGCCCGCCCAACCGCGTCCCCGGCGTCCGCGGCCTCTACCTGGCGACGGGGAGCGCCCACCCGGGCGGCGGCGTCCCCCTCTGCCTCCTCTCGGGCCGCGCCGCCGCGCGCGCGCTCCTGGGAGACCTGGGGCTCGGCTCCGTCTGACCGGAGCGAAGACGCTCGCCCTGTCATTCCGAGCGGAGCGTCCGCGCGGAGCCCGCGTCCACGGGGAACCG
>DATACF010000644.1:0-1923 GCA_036259235.1 Longimicrobium sp.
GCACCGGACGGCGCGCGTTCCCACCGTCGATGGGGATTGGTGCTCCCTCCTGAAGGATGCTTTTAGCGACGCATTCTCTCGCGGCGCGACGAATCGCGCGTCTACATTGCTCGGCGTCGTTTCCCCGCCTATCGTTCCTCCGTCCCCCTGGTTCATTCACCCATGCGACTCCCGAAGACCCTCCTCGCCCTCCCGCTCGCGGCGGCGCTGGCGCACGCACCCGAGGCGCGCGCGCAGGACGCGGCCGAGCGCGCGGCGCGCCGCGTGACCGAGCTGGCCGACGCGTTCGTGGCCCAGGCGTTCCGCGACAGCCCCGAGGCGGCCACGCTCTACGCCCTCCCCGGCTACCGCCACGACCGCCTCTCCGACAACTCGCTGGCCGCCGTCGCCCAGAGCGCCGCCTTCGGCGACTCGCTCCTCCGCGAGCTCGACGCGGTGGACGCCTCCACGCTCTGGGGCCGCCCCGAGTGGGTGGTGCAGGGCTTCCTCCGCGAGAGTCTGGAGGCGTCGCGCGCGTCGCGCGTCTGCCGGCGCGAGCTCTGGCCGATCCACCAGATGTTCGGGTGGCAGGTCGGCCTGGGGCAGCTCGCCGCCGCCCAGCCGGTGGGGAGCGACAGTGCCCGCGCCGAGGCGCTGGCCCGCTGGCGCCAGCTCCCGCGCTGGCTCGACACCGAGGTGGCCAACCTCCGCGAGGGACTCCGCCAGGGGTACACCACCCCGAAGCGCAACGTCCAGCTCGTCGTCGAGCAGCTCGACGCCCTCCTCGCCGCGCCCCCCGAGGCGTCGCCCTTCTGGAGCCCGGCGGCGCGCGACTCCACCCCCGCCTTCCGCGAGGCGTGGCGGGCGCTCGTCGCGGACGACATCACCTCCGCCATCCGCCGCTACCGCGACTTCCTCCGCGACGAGTACCTCGCGGGCGCGCGGGAGAGCCAGGCGCTCTCGGCGCTCCCGAACGGGCGGGCGTGCTGGATGGCGCAGTACCGCGGCTACACCACGGTCGAGCGCACCCCCGAGGAGGTCTTCGAGCTGGGGCGCCGCACGGTGGAGCGGAACCAGGCCGACATGCGCCGGCTGGGGAAGGAGCTCTTCGGCACCGACGACCCCGAGGCGCTCCGCCGGCGCGTCGCCGAGGACGGCGCCAACCGCTTCTCCGGCCGCGACGAGATCCTGGCCTTCTCGCGCGCCAGCGTGGAGCGGGCGAAGGCGGCGATGCCGCGGTGGTTCGGGCGGCTCCCGAAGGCCGAGGCGCGGGTGGAGCCGATCGAGGCGTACCGCGAGGCCTCGGCCTCGTCGCACTACCAGGACCCGGCCGACGACGGGAGCCGGCCGGGGACGTACTGGATCCAGCTCTACCGCCCCGAGGAGCAGACCCGCGGCGTCGCCGAGATCACCGCCTTCCACGAGACGTATCCCGGCCACCACCTCCAGATCGCCCTGGCCCGCGAGCGCCCCTCGGCGCACCCCATCACCCGCTTCGCCGACAACTCGGGGTACGTGGAAGGGTGGGGGCGCTACTCCGAGTCGCTGGCCGAGGAGATGGGGCTCTACACCCTCCCGCACGCGCGCATCCAGCGGCGGGCGTGGCCCGCGCGGGGGATGGTGGCCGACCCCGCCTTCCACATGCTGGGGTGGACGCGCGAGCAGGTGATCGACTACCTGATGGAGGCCGGGCGCACGCGGGAGTGGAGCGTCAACCTGGTCGACCGCATCGCCGTCCTCCCCGCGCAGCTGACGGCCTACGACACGGGGGCGCTGGAGATCTTCGCCCTCCGCCGGGCCGCCGAGGAGCGCCTGGGCGACCGCTTCGACGTCCGCGTGTTCCACGACCGCCTCCTGGAGGACGGGAGCCTGACGCTGCGGATGCTGCGGGAGAAGATGGAGCGGTGGATGGCCGAGGAGGCGGCGCGGCGGTAGCGGCGCGCT
>DATACF010000645.1:0-6606 GCA_036259235.1 Longimicrobium sp.
GGCCGCCCGCGCCTTCGCCCGGATCGGCGCCGAGGACCAGGTGATCGCGCTGGTGCGGGACCCCGACGCCCGCGTCGTCGCCGCGGCCGTCGAGGGCGCCGCCGCCGACACCACCGAGATCTACCGCTCCCTCCTCCACCAGGCGCTCTCGCACCCGGACGTCATCGTCCGCACCAACGTCCTGGGGTACCTGGCGCGCGCCGCCGACCCCGCGCGGGCCGGGCTCGTCCTCCAGGCGTACCAGCGCGCCCAGCGCGACACGCTGAACGACGCCGCGCTCGCCGCCCTCGACGCGCTCCGCCCCTTGCGCCCGCGCCTGGCCGAGCTCCCGCGCGCCTTCTTGGAGGCCTTCCCCCGCTCGGCCGACTACCTCGTCCGCCAGCGCGTCGCCGAGGTCTTCGGCGACACCGCCGCCGTCGCCTGGGGCCCGGCGCTCCCCATCGACACCGGGCGCGAGCTGGAGGACTACCGCCGCCTGGTGTCGCGCCGCGGCGCCCGCCGCGCGGTGATCGAGACCAACCGGGGAGAGATCGAGGTGGAGCTCTTCGCCGCCGACGCGCCGCTGACGGTGGAGAACTTCCTCTCGCTGGCCGGGCGCGGGTTCTTCGACGGGCAGGAGTGGCCGCGCGTCGTCCCCAACTTCGTCGTCCAGGGGGGCGACCCGCGCGGGGACACTTCGGGCGGTCCGGGGTATGCCATCCGCGACGAGATCAACCGGCACCCGTACCTGCGCGGCACCCTCGGGATGGCGCTCTCGGGGCCGGACACCGGCGGAAGCCAGTGGTTCGTCACCCACTCCCCGCAGCCCCACCTCGACGGCGGCTACACCGTCTTCGGCCGGGTCACGCGGGGGATGGAGGTGGCCGACCGCATCCTCCCCGGCGACACCATCGTGCGGATCAGAGAGGTACGCTGACGTGACGTTCTTCCATCGACGCATCCCGGGCCGCGCCGCCGCCCTCGCCTTCCTCCTCGCCGCCTGCACGGGCGCGGCGGGGACGCCGGAGCCCGCGGCGGGGCCGGAGCCGGGGACGGCCGGATCGGCCGCGGCCCGGCAGAGCGCGGACTCCATCGCCGCCGCCCTCCGGCGGGCGACGCTTCCGGCCTCGCCCCGGCAGGTGCAGTTCGGCTGGTCGCTCGACGAGGCCGGCGCCCGCTTCAGCGGCCGGGGCGTGGCGCGCTTCCGGGCGCCCGACCGCTTCCGCCTCGACCTCTTCGGCCCCCGCGGCGAGACGTACCTGGCCGCCGCGCTGGTGGGCGAGGAGGCGCGCGTCCCGCCGGCGGTCACCGAGCGCTTCAAGCTCCCCTCGCCGGCCCTCCTCTGGGCCACCGTGGGCGTCGTCGTCCCCCCCTCCGGGGCGCGGCTCGCCTCCGCGGCCGACGAGGGGGGGCAGGTCCTCCTCCGCTACGCGCTCTCCGGCGGCGAGACGCTGGAGTTCCGCGCCCGCGGCGGGCGGCTCCAGCAGGTCCGCCGCCTCCAGGGCGGCGGCGTCCAGGAGAGCATCGACCTCGACCGCGCCTCCGACGGCGCCCTCCAGCGCGCGCGCTACCGCGACTGGATCGCGCTCCGGACCCTGACCCTCACGCCCGAATCCCAGACCGATGCACCGTCGTTCCCCGAAGACACCTGGAGCCCCCCGGGCACGGGCCGCTAGGGGCGCCCTCGCGGCGCTCCTCGTTCCGCTCCTCGCCTCCGGCTGCCTCTACGGCTTCACCGGGGGCGGGCTCCCGTCCAACATCCGCACGGTGTTCGTCGAGTACTTCGAGAACACCACGCCCTTCGACTTCCTCCGCTCCGACGTGCAGCGGCGGCTCCAGGCCGAGCTCCCCCGCAACCTGGGGGTCCGCGTGGCGCCGCAGACCACCGCCGACGCCATCGTCCGCGGGACGCTGACCGGCTACGACGAGCAGGTCGTCAACGTCGACCCCAACACCGAAGGCGGCCGCATCCAGCGCGAGCAGACGCGGGTCCAGATCACCTTCGACGCCGAGATCTACGACGTCAAGAACGACCAGGTCCTCTGGAGCGGGAAGTCGATCTCGGCCCTCGGCAACTACTCGCCCCAGCGCGGCGAGAGCGTCGACGTCGGCCGCGAGCGGGCGCTCAACGAGCTGATCCAGAAGGTGATCCAGGGAGCCCAGTCGCAGTGGTGACGCCCCGCGTGGTCCGCATCGCCTCGCGGGGGAGCGAGCTGGCGCTCTGGCAGGCCCGCGCCGTCGAGGCCGCCCTCCGCGCCGCCGACCCGGCGGTGGAGGTCGAGATCGCCGTCGTGAAGACGCTGGGCGACAGGATCCTCGACGTCCCCCTGGCGAAGATCGGCGACAAGGGGCTCTTCACCAAGGAGCTCGACGCCGCCCTCCTGGCCGGCGAGGCCGACCTCGCCGTCCACTCGCTCAAGGACGTCCCCACGCGCCTCCCCGACGGCCTGGCGCTCGCCGCCGTGGGCTCGCGCGAGGACCCGCGCGACGTCCTGATCCTCCCGCCCGGGCGCACCGGGACGCTCGCCGGCCTCCCGGCGGGGGCGCGGGTGGGGACGAGCTCCCTCCGCCGCCGGGCGCAGCTCCGCGCCCTCCGCCCCGACGTCGAGGTCCTCGACCTCCGCGGCAACCTCAACACCCGCCTGGCCAGGCTCGACCGCGGCGAGTACGACGCCGTCCTCCTCGCCGCCGCCGGCGTCCTCCGGCTGGGGTGGGAAGACCGGATCGCCGAGCGGCTCGACCCCGCCGCCTTCCTCCCGGCGGTGGGGCAGGGTGCCCTGGGCATCGTCACCCGCGCGGGGGACGAGGCGACGGCGGCGCTCCTCCGCGACTTCCACCATCCCTTCACCGCCGCCTGCACCGCCGCCGAGCGAGCGCTCCTGGCGGCGCTGGAGGGGGGGTGCCAGATCCCCATCGGCGCCCTGGCCCACGTCGACGAGGACGGGCTCACCCTCCACGGCCTGGTGGCCGACGTCGAGGGCGCCGTCGTCCTCCGCGACTCGGAGAACGGGTCCCTCGACGATGCCGTGGAGATCGGCCGCCGGCTCGCCGCGCGGCTGGTGGAGATGGGCGCGGGCGACGTCCTGGCCCGCATCCGCGCCGAGACGCCCCTCGCGCCGGAGCCCGCCGCGCCGTGAGCGCCCCGGCCGATCCCGCCGCGAAGGTCGTCTCCCGCGCGGACCTTCTCGCACGGCTCGCCCGCCCGCGCGAGGCGAAGGTCGTCTTCACCAACGGCTGCTTCGACGTCCTCCACCGCGGCCACGCCGAGTACCTGGTCGCGGCGCGGGCGATGGGCGACCTCCTCGTCGTGGGGCTGAACTCGGACGATTCGGTGCGGCGGCTCAAGGGGCCGGACCGGCCGGTGAACGGGGAGGACGACCGCGCCTACCTCCTCGCCGCGCTCGCCGCGGTGGACTACGTCACCGTCTTCGGCGAGGACACCCCGCGCGAGCTGATCGCCGCTCTCCTCCCCGACGTCCTGGTGAAGGGGGGCGACTACACGCGGGAGACCGTCGTCGGCGCCGGAGAGGTGGAGGCCGCCGGCGGCCGGGTGGCCCTCGTCCCGCTCGTCCCCGGGCGGTCGACGACCTCGATCCTGGAACGCGCTCGCAGCAAGGGAGGATGTGGATGACGGATGGGACGACACGGGCCGACGGCCGCGGCGAGGCCGAGGCGCGGCCGCTCTCGCTGGAGCGCGGCGTGGCCGAGTACGCGGAAGGGTCGTGCCTGGTGACCGTGGGGCGCACGCGCGTCCTCTGCACGGCCTCGGTGGAGATGGGTGTCCCGCCCTGGCGGAAGGGGCGCGGCGAGGGGTGGGTGACGGCGGAGTACTCGATGCTACCCCGCGCCACGCACTCCCGCAACCGCCGCGAGCGCAGCCAGGTGGGCGGGCGCACGCAGGAGATCCAGCGGCTGATCGGCCGTAGCTTACGCGCCTGCGTCGACATGGCCGCCATGGGCGAGTGGCAGATCACCGTCGACTGCGACGTCCTCCAGGCCGACGGCGGGACGCGGACCGCCTCCATCACCGGCGGCGCCGTGGCGCTGTACGACGCCTGCCGGTGGCTGGCGGGGCGCGCCGGGCTCTCCGCCTCCCCCTTCCGCGAGTTCGTGGCCGCGGTGAGCGCGGGCGTGGTCGGCGGCCGCCTCCTCCTCGACCTGGACTATTCGGAGGATTCGAGCGCCGAGGTCGACCTCAACCTCGTCGCCCGCGAGTCCGGCGGGATCATCGAGATCCAGGGGACAGGCGAGCGGAGCGACTTCACCCCCGAGCAGCTCTACGAGCTGGTGCGGCTGACGACCGACTGCACCCGGCGCCTCAACGCCGCCCAGCGCGCGGCCGTCGGCTGATGCGGCTCCTGGTCGCCACCCGCAACCCGGGGAAGGTGCGCGAGATCCGGGAGATCCTGTCCGCGTATCCGCGGCTGGAGATCGTGGGGCTGGACTCGCTCGGCGTCCCCGAGTCGCCCGAGGAGGACGCGGTGGAGGCGTTCGACACCGTCGAGGAGAACGCGCTCGCCAAGGCCCGCTATTTCGCCCGCCTCACCGGTGAGCTCACCCTCGCCGACGACTCCGGGATCGCGGTCGACGCGCTCGGCGGCGCCCCCGGCGTCCGCTCCCGCCGCTTCGCCCCGGCCGGCGAGGCCCGCGGGGTAGGGCAGGACCAGGCGAACAACGCGCACCTCCTTCGACTGCTGGAAGGGCGTCCGCGGGAAGAGAGGACGGCGCGCTACGTCTGCGCGGCGGCGCTCGCCTGGCCCACGGGGGAGACGCGCGTCTTCACCGGGACGTGCGATGGGCTCGTGCTGGACGCGCCGCGGGGGACGGGCGGGTTCGGGTACGATCCTCTCCTCTATATCGAGGGCGAGGGTCGCACCTTCGGCGAGCTCGATCCCGCGCGGAAAAACGAGATCAGCCATCGCGGAAAAGCGGTGCGCGCGGCGGCCGAAGCGCTCGTTTCCGGTTGACTCGGAAGCGCGTGTCGAGTAATTTGTTTCGCTTCCGGTGCGGGGCGTAGCGCAGTCCGGTTAGCGCGCCTGCTTTGGGAGCAGGAGGTCCCCGGTTCGAATCCGGGCGCCCCGACTGTCACACGGTCCTGCGCCAGTAGCTCAGCTGGATAGAGCAACGGCCTTCTAAGCCGTAGGTCATAGGTTCGAGTCCTATCTGGCGCGTAAGACGAGCCGAACCCCCACCGTCGCC
Organism: Longimicrobium sp.; assembly: GCA_036259235.1. Taxonomy (GTDB): domain Bacteria; phylum Gemmatimonadota; class Gemmatimonadetes; order Longimicrobiales; family Longimicrobiaceae; genus Longimicrobium. Next base: position 5,179 of record DATACF010000645.1, read on the forward strand.
CACGGTGGGGGTTCCTGTTTCTGCGAGCGGACGGCCGTCCCGGTGTCTTGCTGCCTCTGTCGTCCACGATCCGCACCCCGACGCCGATGCCCCATCCGTACCTCCCGCCCGTGGACCGCCTGCTGAAGCTGGGCGCCGAGCCGGCGCGCCGCCGCACCTGGCCCGACTACCGCCACCTCACGCTGGAGCCGCGCCACGTCCCGGCGCTCGTCCAGATGGCCACGGACCCGGCGCTGCACGCCGCGGAAGAGCGCGACCCCGCCGGGTGGGCGCCCGTGCACGCCTGGCGCGCCCTCGCCCAGCTGGGCGCGGAGGCCGCGGTGGAGCCCCTGCTGAAGCTCCTCGAGCGGGAGATCGAGCATCCCTGGGTCGTCGAGGAGGTGCCGGCCGTGCTGGGGATGATCGGTCCGGCGGCGCTGCACGGGGCGACGCTCCTCCTCTTCGACGAGGCGAAGGACGAGGAGGTGCGGCTGGCGGCCGCGGGCGTGATCGCCAACGTGGCGCACGAGCATCCCGAGCGCCGGGACGAGGCCGCCGCCATCCTCGCCAAGCAGCTGGAGGACTGGCCGCACCAGGGACCGCTCCTCAACGCCTACCTGATCGCCGACCTGGTGGAGCTCGGGGCGACGGATGCGGCGCCGCTGATGGAGGCGGCGTTCGCCGCGCGCGCGGTGGACCTGACCGTCATCGGAGACTGGGAGGACGCGCAGATCGATCTCGGCCTCCTCTCCGAGCGCGTCACGCCGCCCCCGCGCGAGACGGTGATGGCCCTGCACGGCGCGTCCCGTCCCGCCGGCCACGCCGCGACGGCACGGGCCCGCCGCAAGGCCCAGAAGCAGTCGCGCAAGCGGAACCGGAAGAAGTAAGGTCGTGCCCTGGGCGGACTTCGCCCCCCGGGCTCGACCACTTGCGCGATGAAACGTTTCTTTGCAAATTTCCCTCGCTTTCCAGTGCGTGCCTCGCACGCATGGACGGCGCTTGAAATGCACGGTGGGCGTAGCTCAGTCGGTTAGAGCGCCAGGTTGTGGCCCTGGAGGTCGCCGGTTCGAACCCGGTCGCTCACCCCTTCGAAACGAGACCCTCGCGGATCCGTCCGCGAGGGTCTCGTCTTCTGCGCACCTCCCGCGGATCAGGAAAGGGGCGCCCGTCGGTCCTGAATCCACGGCATCATGCTTGCGGCGCCGGGCTTGACGGTTGGGAGTTAACGATTTATGATTCGCGCCCTTTGAAAACGAGCGCCGAATCGACCCCGAAACGGGGTTGACGGGTGAGCCCGAGAGGTTTATCCTTCAGGGCTGTCCTCCGAAACGAGGCGGCGCGGGCCGAGGCGGTGAAAACGGGCGGATTCACCCCTTGACCACCAATCCTAAACGGCTTAACTTAAATGAGTTGGCCAGACGGGACACCCCGAGGAAGTCTGAAAAACGA
>DATACF010000646.1:0-18106 GCA_036259235.1 Longimicrobium sp.
GCCCCCCGCGGGGAGGCCGGGCCCGGGACGAGCGCCGCGTCTTCAGTCCGGCGGCGGCGGGATGCAGGGCTCGATGCAGGTGACCCGCGGCTTGGTGGGGACGCAGCACCCGGTGTACGGGAACGCCGTGGCCTCCTGGCCGTGCACGGTTCCGTCCGCCGAGGCGGCCGCGCCGGTGTCGAACGAGTCGACGGCGAGGGCCTCGAGAGTGAGCGAGAGCTTCTTCACGTCGGTCTCTCCTGTTCGGATGGGTGGAACGAACAAGCGCCCGCGCGTCACCCGCAGGGATCGTAGCAGGGGCGCTCGATGGCATACCCGCTCGCAGCACATTTCGATCCATCGAGAGAACTGCTACGCCGTGGACGGCCCGAGAGGGACGATCGGCGAAGACGCGGCGCGGTTGCGCCCGGCGGGGCGCCGGCCTATGCTTGCCGGTTCCCGCCCGGCGCGGACCCCCACGGAGGCACCTGGATTGGCGAAGGCGAAGACGAAGGTCCGGTTCGACGAGACCCCGAACCCCCACGCGGGGAAGTTCACCGTCGGCCGCACGCTGGTGGAGGGGCGGCGCGGGCTCACCTTCGACTCGCCCGAGGCGGCGAAGGGGAACGCGGCCGCCGAGCGCCTCTTCACCGAGCCGGGGGTGCGGTCGGTGTTCATGGTGGCCGACTTCGTCACCGTCACCAAGGACCCCGCCGCCGCCTGGGCCGACCTGGCCCCCCGCGTGCAGACCGCGCTCCGCGAAGTGCTCTGAAGCCGGGCGATTCTCCCGCGCTTCTTCCACCCGATCCGGAACGACCGAACGATGGCGACCGTCCTGGCCGAGACCCCCTCCGACGTGGCCGCGCCCGAGCCCGCCGACCCCTTCCGCGCCCGCCGCGAGCGGCTGCTGGAGCAGATCGGCGGGGGCGTGGCCGTCTTCTGCGCCTCGCCGATCCTGATCAAGTCGCGCGACACGGAGCTCCGCTACCGACCCACCAGCGAGCTCTTCTACCTCACCGGCTTCGACGAGCCGGGAACGGTGGCGGTGCTCACCCCGCACGACCCCGCGCACCGCCTCACCCTCTTCGTCCGCCCCCGCGACCCCGAGCGCGAGGTGTGGGACGGCCCCCGCGCGGGGGTCGAAGGCGCCCGCGAGCGCTTCGGCGCCGACGCCGCGTACACCGACGACCAGCTGGAGACGCGCCTCAAGGAGCTGCTGGAGCCCGCCGACGCGGTGTGGTACGCGCTGGGGAGCCACGACGAGATGGACTGGCGGATCATCCGCCTGGCCAGGAGCTGGCGGCAGACGCGCCCCCGCTCGGGGAAGGCGCCGTGGGACGTCCGCGACCCCGGCCAGCTCCTCGACCGGATGCGGCTGGTGAAGGACGACGCCGAGATCGAGCAGATCCGCCGCGCCTGCCGCCTCTCGGCCCAGGGGCACGCCGCCGCCATGCGCGCCGCCCGCCCCGGCGTGGGCGAGTGGGAGCTGGAGGCGAAGCTCGACGCCACCTTCCGCGCCGGCGGCGCGGACTGCGGCGTGGCCTTCGCCACCATCGTGGGTTCGGCGGCCAACGCCACCACCCTCCACTACGTCTCCAACACCCGCCGCGTGGAAGACGGCGAGCTGGTGCTGGTCGACGCCGGCGCCGAGGCCGGGTACTACTGCGGCGACATCACCCGCACCTTCCCGGTGTCGGGCCGCTTCACCCCCGCCCAGCGCGCCGTCTACGACGTCGTCTTGGCCGCCGAGGAGGCCGCCATCGCCGCCGTGGCCCCGGGCGCGCCCTTCACCGCCATCCACGAGGCCGCGCGGCGCGTGCTGGTGGAGGGGATGGTGTCGCTGGGGCTCCTCCAGGGCGAGGTGGACGAGCTGATCGCCAACGAGGCGTTCCGGCGCTTCTTCATGCACCAGACCTCGCACTACCTCGGCCTCGACGTCCACGACGTGGGCCCGTACAAGGGTCCGGACGGCGAGCCGACGATCCTGGAGCCCGGGATGGTGCTGACCATCGAGCCCGGCCTCTACATCCCCGCCGGCGCCGAGGACGTCCCGGAGGAGCTCCGCGGCATCGGCATCCGCATCGAGGACGACGTCCTGGTCACCGACGACGGCCGCGAGGTGCTGACGCGGGACGTCCCGGTCGCCGCGGAGGAGGTCGAGGCGCTGGTAGGGGCGGATTGCCGGTAGAAAAAGGAAAGTCCTTAGTCCTGAGTCCCAAGTGGTTTTTCACTCAGGACTCAGGACTCAGGACTTTCTCTTCTACTCGCCGTACACGCAGCTGCGATTGAACGTGTAGTCGCACGAGTAGATCGTCTGCGGGCCCGTGCCGCAGTAGTAGTACGCGCTCGGGCAGAGGCACGAGTTGCCGCAGGTGCAGTCCTTCGCCGCCCCCTCCGCGGCCTTGGCGGTGTCGGCGTGGGCCCGCACGGTGCCTCGCTCGCCGTCGTCCATCGCGGGCGAGGTCTCGAACGAGCTCACCGACAGCGCGTCGAGCGAGAGCTTTCTCTTCTCCATGGCCTGGCACTCCTCGGGTGAAAGGTGGCCGGCTTCGCGCCCGTTCAGGCGCAGCTCTCGTTTTGGGTGTAGTCGCACGAGTACACCGTCCACGCGATCTCCGCGCACCAGTAGATCGCGCTGGGGCAGTCGCAGCTGGCGTTGCAGGTGCACTTCCCGATGGCGTGCCCCTCCACCGTCCCGCGCGGCGCCCGCTCCCCCTCGCCGGTCTCGAACGACTCCACCGCCAGCGACTCCACTTCCAGGCTGAGCTTCGTGCCCATCTTCGTCTCCGTGGGTTGCGAGAGCTGTCAGTATAGAGGGACGGTTAATGGCGTTTTCCCCACTGCGCAAGCTTCCTGAAAATTTCTTTGCGGCGCCTTTGTGATCTCGTCGTATATCGATTCTTCGCAACGGGATGGAGCGGTTTTAAAACTGCGCCTGATGGGGTTTTGCGTATCAGTTCAGGCGCGCGCCGCCGCCCTCTTCGCGCCGCCAACCGGTTGATTCCACGTTCGCACTCACGCACTGACGCACTCACGCACTCACGCACTCCCCAACGCTCCGCTGCCCGCGGATGTACCTGATGAACGAGGCGGCCGGCGCCCTCGTCACCAGCGAACATCCGAACCCCGATGCCACGGAGGCAACGATGAAGGCGCACGTCCTGCTCGTCGCGCTGGCGCTCGCCGCCGCGCCCGCTCCGCTCCTCGCCCAGACCGCGCGCTCCTGCGCCGACCACCCCCGCGCCTGCGCCCGCGACCGCGCCGAGGACGTCCGCGACCGGCGCGAGAACGTCCGCGACCGCGCCGAGGACCGGCTCGACCGGCGCGAGGACCGGTGGGACCGGCGCGAGGACCGCTGGGACCGCCGCCACCACGGCGGCCGCGCCGACCGCCGCGAAGACGTCCGCGACCGCCGCGAGGACGTCCGTGATCGGCGGGAGGACCGCCGCGACCGGCGTGAAGACGTGCGCGACCGGCGCGAGGACCGCCGCGACCGCCGCCACCGCGTGTGAGGGCGGGGTCACTTTCGCGAAGCATCGACTAGAAGGACGGGCGGGCTCGCTGGGAGAGGCGTGCCCGCCCGTTCGTGTGTTCGACAGGCTTTCGCGTGTGTCGGCGAGATCGTCGGCCCTCACCCCCCGACCCCCTCTCCCAACCCCTGGGAGAGGGGGAGAACGGCAGCGGCGGCGCGGTCGATCTTTCGCTTTCGCCTCGTCGGCTTCACACTTCGGGCGACTCCGTCGCTCTCCGTCTCTCTTCGCCTGCACCTTCCGATGACGATCCGCCCTCCCGAGCCGCTGACCCCGTACTCGTACATGCGCGCGGACGGCCGCGTGGGGGTGGTGCCCGGCGAGTCGGGGCGGCTCTGGCGCGTGTACGTGGACCCGGAGGCGCGCACGGTCGGGTTCGACGCCATGCCGATCGTCCTTCCGCCGCCGAGGGAGGCGCACGAGCCGCCCTTCGCCGACCTGTCCGGGTCGCACGACCTTTCGCGCGTGCTCCTGTGGACCGACCGGCTGCGGGTGGTCGACTTCGCGACGGGAGAGACGGTGCGGGACGCCGACCCGCGGCCGCTGGAAATGCGCGCCGTGTGCCTCTCGCCCAGCGGGCGTCACGTGATCGGGCTCGACGAGTCGCAGGGGTGGACGCTGGAGGTGGACGGGGAGCGGGGGTGGGAGGTGACGTACGAGTTCCACGATGCCGGCGAGGAGCGCCAGTTCCTCGACCACGTCGACCAGGTGGTGGCGATCCCCGTTCTCACCGCCGCGACCGACGCCGGGGGCGGGGCGGGGGAGGACGGAGGGACGGTGGACGAGGACGGGCGTAAGGTGGACGAATTCGGGTTCGAGATCTACGAGCGCGCCGAGTTCTGGGTCGTGGCGGCGTGCTACGGGGAGGCGCTCGTCCAGCGCGCCGTGGAGTGGACGCCGGGCGGGATCGACGCCGTCCCGGGCGAGCGGCGCTGGCTCGGCAAGCACATGGTCTACGACCCCACCATGATCCACGGGCCGCCGGGGCCGCGCCACGTCTTCGTCTACCACGGCTACGGGAGCGGCGTGGTGGCGCTCGACCTGGAGGCGGGGACGGAGCTCCCGTTCCCCACCCCCGCCGGCGTGAGCTACAGCTACGTCCGCGATGTCGTCCCCTGCGGCATGGCGCCGCTCGCGTCCGTGAGCACGCGCGACGGGCGGCGCCTCTGGCACGTGGAAGAGGGCCGCGTGACGCCGGTGGACGGCGACTTCCTCGGTGTCATGGCCGTCTACCCCGGCACCCTCCTCTGCACGACGACGGAGGGCGCCCTCCGCTTCGTCGACCTCCCCTGAAGGCTTCGCGTCCTGCGCTCGTCCCCATCTTTCTTCAAAGAAAGTCTCACACAGGGGCACGGAGGCACAGAGAAAAACCCTCTGTGCCTCTGTGCCTCTGTGCCTCTGTGCCTCTGTGTGCGACCCGATCCCGAAAAGACGGGTATCACGCAGAGCAGCAGGGCGAGCAGGAGCTCCTCTGCTGTCTCTGCATTCTCTGCGTGAGATCCGCAGCTCAGGAGAGCCGGGGACTCAGCAGTAGATCCCGCAGGTGGGGAACGCCGACCAGAAGCAGGATTCCAGCGGGAGCGTGCGCGCCGCCTCGTGTGCGGCCACCGTCCCCTTCGGCGCGTCGGCGTCCGACGGAGCGACGGGGAACGACTCCACGGCGAGGTCGTCGAGGTGCAGCGAGAGCTTCTTCATCGGCCCGGTCTCCTGGATCGGAAAGGGAAACGCACGGATGCGGAACGACGAGGCACGGGCCGCGCGCACGCCCCGTGCCGCCCGCGGAGGCGGACCTTGCGAAACGACGCGAGGGGCGTAGATTACGCGTTGCCCGCCGCCACCTGGGGGCCGAGGATGGATTTGCGACCGCTTGCGACCTCGTTAAAAAAACGCTAAAGAGTCGGGACATCTCCGGCCCCGAGCTGTTCCCGGAGACGCGTTGCCCCGCACTCGACGAGTCGCGGGGATTTTTGTTTTTTGCCTGGGACTACTCCGCGCATGCCCGACGCCCGCTCTCCCTACCTGTCCGCGCTCCAGGAGCGCGTCGTCGTCTTCGACGGCGCCATGGGCACCTCCATCCAGCGCTACGAGCTCACCGCCGCGGACTTCGGCGGCGAGCGGCTGGAGGGGTGCAACGACTACCTGGTGATCTCGAAGCCGAAGGTCATCGAGGAGATCCACACGTCGTACATGGAGGCCGGGTGCGACGTCCTCGAGACCGACACCTTCCGCTCCAACCGGATCACCCTCGGCGAGTACGGCCTCCAGGACCAGGTCCGCGAGATCAACCTCGCCGCCGCCCGCCTGGCCCGCTCCGTCGCCGACCGCTTCGCCGCCCGGGACGGGCGCCCGCGCTTCGTGGCCGGCTCCATCGGCCCCTCCGGCTTCCTCCCGTCGGCCTCGGACCCCACCCTCGGCAACATCACCTTCGCCGAGCTGGTCCCGGTCTTCGAGGAGCAGGCCCGCGCGCTCGTCGAGGGCGGCGTCGACGTCCTCCTGATCGAGACCTCGCAGGACATCCTGGAGGTCAAGGCCGCCGTCTTCGGGTGCCGCGCCGCCCTCCGGGGCGCCGGGCGCCCGGTGGCGCTCCAGGCGCAGGTGACGCTCGACACCTCGGGGCGGATGCTCCTGGGGACCGACATCGGCGCCGCCATGGTGACGCTGGAGTCGCTGGGGGTCGACGTCCTGGGGCTCAACTGCTCCACCGGCCCCGAGCACATGCGCCAGGCCGTGCGCTTCCTCGGCGAGAACTCGCGCCTCCCCATCTCCGTCGTCCCCAACGCGGGCATCCCCCACAACGAGGGCGGGTGCGCCGTCTACCCGCTGGAGGCCGCGCCCTTCGCCGAGCAGATGGAGGAGTTCGTCCGCGACTTCGGCGTCTCGGTCGTCGGCGGGTGCTGCGGGACCAACCCGGACCACATCCGCACCCTCGTCGCCGCCGTCAGCGGCCTCAAGCCGAAGGAGCGGGAGGTCGCGTACGTCCCCCGTCTCTCCTCGGCCATCCGCGCCACCGACCTGGTGCAGGAGCCGGCGCCGACGATGATCGGCGAGCGGGTCAACGCGCAGGGGAGCCGCAAGGTCAAGCGCTTCCTCCTGGCCGACGACTACGACGGCGTCCTGGAGGTCGCCCGCGAGCAGACGGAGAGCGGGGCGCACGTCCTCGACGTCTGCGTGGCGCTCACCGAGCGGCAGGACGAGGACGCGCAGATGCGCACCGTCGTCAAGCTCCTCTCGCAGGGGGTCGACGCGCCGCTCTGCATCGACTCGACCGAGGCGCCCGTCATCCAGCGGGCGCTGGAGCAGTCGCCGGGGCGCGCCGTCGTCAACTCCATCAACCTCGAGAACGGCCGCGAACGGTGCGACGCCGTCCTCCCCCTGGTGGCCGCCCACGGCGCCGCCGTCATCGCGCTCACCATCGACCGCGACCTCGGGGGGATGTGCAAGACCGCCGAGACCAAGCTGGAGGCGGCGCGGAAGATCCACGACATCGCGGTCGGCGAGTACGGGCTGACCCCGGACGCGCTGATCTTCGACGCGCTCACCTTCACGCTGGCCACCGGCGACGAGGAGTTCCGCCGCTCGGCCGTGGAGACCATCGAGGGGATCCGCGCCATCAAGGCGGCGCTCCCCGGGGTGCTCACCACCCTGGGCGTCTCCAACGTCTCCTTCGGCCTCCAGACGCACGCGCGGGCGGTGCTCAACTCCGTCTTCCTCCACCACTGCGTGGAGGCGGGGCTCGACACGGCCATCATCAACCCGGCGCACGTCAAGCCGTACTTCGAGATCGGCGCCGAGGAGCGGAAGCTGGCCGACGACCTGATCTTCGACCGCCGCACGGAGGCGCACGACCCGCTGGCCGCCTTCATCGCCCACTTCGAGGCGCGCGGAGTGGAGACGGAGTCGACGACGGACCCCACGGCCGAGATGGAGCCGGAGGGGGCGCTCCACTGGAAGATCCTCCACCGGAAGAAGGACGGGGTGGAGGAGTGGATCGACCGCGCCGTCGAGAAGCTCGGCGCCGTGCCGGTGCTGAACGACGTGCTGCTGCCGGCGATGAAGGAGGTGGGCGACAAGTTCGGGGCGGGGGAGCTGATCCTCCCCTTCGTCCTGCAGAGCGCCGAGGTGATGAAGAAGGCGGTGGCGCGGCTGGAGAACTACCTGGAGAAGGCGGAGGGGCAGACCAAGGGGAAGGTCGTCCTCGCCACCGTCTACGGCGACGTGCACGACATCGGGAAGTCGCTCGTCAACACGATCCTGACGAACAACGGCTACACCGTCTTCGACCTGGGGAAGCAGGTCCCCGTCAACACCATCCTCGAGAAGGCCGACGAGGTGGGGGCCGACGCCATCGGGCTCTCGGCGCTCCTGGTGTCGACGTCGAAGCAGATGCCCCTCTGCGCGCAGGAGCTCCACCGGCGGGGGAAGACGTACCCCCTCCTGGTGGGCGGCGCGGCCATCAACCCCTCCTTCGTCCGCAGCGCGGCGATGGTGGGCGAGGGCGCGCCCTACCCCGCGGGGATGTTCTACTGCAAGGACGCCTTCGAGGGGCTCTCGGTGATGGACCGGCTGATGGACGGCGGCCGCGACACCTTCGTCCGCGAGCACAACGAGGCCATGCTCCGCCGGAGCGAGGAGTACGCGCGGAACCAGGCGCGGGCGAAGGAGCTCCGCCCCGGCTCGCGCGACGGGGCGTCCGTCCCCGAGGCGGACGTCCCCGCGCCGCCCTTCTGGGGGTGGAAGGTGCTCTCCGCCATCCCGGTGGACGACGTGGTGGAGTGCATCGACCGGAACACGCTCTACCGGATGCAGTGGGGCGCCCGCAACCTCAAGGGCGAGGAGTGGGAGCGGCTGGTGCGCGAGGACTTCGAGCCGCGGCTGAAGCGCTACACGCTGGAGGCGCGGACGCAGGGGTGGCTCCGCCCGCGCGCCGTCTACGGCTACTTCCCCGCGGGGCGCGACGGCGACGAGGTGGTGGTCTTCGACCCGGCCGAGCGGACGAAGGAGATCGGGCGCTTCGCCTTCCCCCGGCAGGAGGACCGCGAGCGCCTCTGCCTGGCCGACTACTTCCGCCCGCTGAACGGCGGCGGCCCCGCGGACGTCATCGCCCTCCAGGTGGTCACCAGCGGCGACCGCGCCTCCGACTTCATCGCGCAGCGGAACGCGGGGGGCGACTACTCGGAGGGGTACTACCTCCACGGCTTCAGCGTGCAGACCGCCGAGGGCGCGGCCGAGTACGTCAACCGCCGCGTCCGCCGGGAGCTGGGGATCGGCGAGCCGCGGGGGCTGCGCTACTCGTGGGGGTACCCCGCGTGCCCCGACGTCGAGCAGCACGAGACCCTCTTCCGCATCCTCCCCGTGACGGAGACGATCGGGGTGGGGCTCACCGAGGCCTTCCAGCTCGACCCCGAGCAGTCCACCGCCGCGCTGGTGGTCCACCACCCGGCGGCGAAGTACTTCTCGCCGAGCTGAAGGCGGCCCAGGATCTCGAATCCGTGGAGCAGGGGATGATGAGTCCCTTGCTCCACGAGTGAGTTGCGAGAGGGGCGGAAAGCGCGGTTCGGGGCGGTTGCTGGACGGGTTTCCGCGCTTCCGGCAGAGAACGTGCAGCGAGGGGCGGCGCAACGGTCCTTTCGGACCCGGAACCGCGACCCTTCAGCCGCGCGCCCCGAGCGCGAGGGAGGCGAAGATCCCTGCCAGCAACCCGATCGACCGCGCGCTCCAGACCGACAAGGGCCGCTCGCGCGCGGTCAGCGCCGGCATCCTGCTCCTGGGGCTCCTGATCGCGGCCGCCATCCTCCTCTCCGGCGACCGGCGCCGCGAGCGGGCCGCCTCGAAGATCCAGCTCGGCGACGACACCACGGCGGTGGTCTCGGCGCTGGGGCCGCCGGCGGCGCGGTGCCCGCCGGGGCAGATGACGCACCTGTACGACCGCTTCCAGGGCGGGACGCCGCGCGTGGCGCGCGACGCGGCCCTGGCGCGGATGCGCCGCGAGACGGCCACGCGGTGGATCTACCCCGACGACCGGGGCCGGAACGACTGCACCCCCCACGACGGCGACGCCGAGATCGGCCTCGACCGCGACGGCCGCGTGGTCTGGCTGGTGCCCGTCACCGGCCGGAAGACGCTGGTGCTCCCCGACACGATCTGACGGACCTCCTTCCGCCGGACGGTCCGGGGAGCCGGACACCCGACGGAAGGACAACTCGCCGATGCCCGACTTCCGCGCGCTCCTGGAGGACGGCCGCCCGCACCTCTTCGACGGTGCCATGGGCACGATGCTGTACGCCCGGGGCGTCTACATCAACCGCTGCTACGACGAGCTCTCGGCGAGCCAGCCCGACCTGGTGCGCGACATCCACCGCGCCTACGTGAAGGCCGGCGCCGAGATCGTCGAGACCAACACCTACGGCGCCAACCGCCTCAAGCTCTCCCGCCACGGGCTGGAAGACCGGCTGGAGGAGCTCAACGCGCGCGCGGCCGAGGTGGCCCGCTCGGCGGCGGGAGAGCGCGTCTGCGTGGCGGGCGCCATGGGCCCGCTGGGACTGCGCATCGAGCCGTACGGCCCCACGTCGACGGACGAGGCGCGCTCGCTCTTCCGCGAGCAGGCGGCGGCGCTGGCGGGGGGCGGGGTCGACCTCTTCGTCCTGGAGACCTTCCTGGACCTGGAGGAGATCCGCCAGGCCATCCTGGCGGTCCGCGACGTCTGCGACCTCCCCGTGGTGGCGCAGATGGTCATCCGCGAGGACGGGCGCACCCCCTTCGGGACCGACGCGGCCCTGATCGCCGAGCGGCTGGAGGAGTGGGGGGCCGACGTGGTGGGGCTCAACTGCTCCATCGGCCCCTCCGCCATGCTCTCGGCCGCCGACCGGATGCTGGCGGCGACGTCGCGCCCCCTCTCCATGCAGCCCAACGCGGGGCTCCCGCGCGAGGTGGACGGGCGGACGATCTACATGGCCTCGCCGGAGTACATGGCGAGCTACACGGCGCGCCTCATCCGCAAGGGGATCCGCTTCGTGGGCGGGTGCTGCGGGACGACCCCCGAGCACATCGCCGCCATGGCGGGGACGGTGCGGATGCTGGCCCCGGCGCACGCCGCCCGCGTCTCGGCGGGGGCGGCCGAGGAGGCGCCGGGGAAGGCGGTGGAGCCGGTGCCGCTGGAGGCGCGCTCGGCGTGGGGGGCCAGGCTGGCCCGCGGCGAGTTTCTCACCACCGTCGAGATCGTCCCGCCGCGGGGGACCAACCCCGATGCGATGCTGGAGGGGGTGCGGCTCCTGAAGGCGGCGGGGGTCGACGGGGTCAACGTCCCCGACGGCCCGCGGGCGCAGTCGCGGATGGGGGCGCTGGCGACGGCGCTCCTGATCCACCAGCGGGTGGGGATCGAGCCGGTGGTGCACTACTGCTGCCGCGACCGCAACCTCCTGGGGATGCTCTCGGACCTCCTGGGGGCGCAGGCGCTGGGGCTGCGGAACATGCTCTTCGTCACCGGCGACCCGCCGAAGATGGGGCCGTACCCGGACGCGACGGCGGTCTTCGACATCGACTCCATCGGGCTCACCAACCTGGCGGCGCGGCTGAACCGCGGCCTCGACCCCGGCGGGAACGTCCTGGGCGAGCCGACGAGCTTCGTGATCGGGGTGGGGGTCAACCCGGGCGCCGAGGACTTCGAGCACGAGATGCGGCGCTTCTACTGGAAGGTGGACGCCGGCGCCGAGTACGCCATCACGCAGCCGGTCTTCGACCTCCGGCAGCTGGAGCGCTTCGTGGAGCGGATCGAGAAGGACGGGATCCGCATCCCCGTCATCGCGGGGGTCTGGCCGCTGGTGTCGGCGCGCAACGCCGAGTTCCTGGCCAACGAGGTCCCCGGCGTCGTGGTTCCCGAGGAGATCCTGGCGCGGATGCGCGCGGCGAGCGCCGAGGGGAAGGAGCGCGGCACCGAGGAGGGGACGGCGATCGCGCGCGAGATGCTCCGCGACGCGCTGGGGATGATCCAGGGGGTGCAGGTGAGCGCGCCCTTCGGGAAGGTGCCGCTGGCGCTCAAGGTCTTCGACGTCCTCCCCGGGTGGGAGCCGAGCGAGGAGCCGGTGGGGGCGGCGGCGGGGGCGTAGGCGGCTCGGAGAGCTTTTCGGCCAGACGCCGGCGTTCTGGACGAACCTGCAGCTCGCCTACGACCGGTACCGAATGGGCCGTGCGTGAACCGGCGGAGCTGAACGGCAGTTCTCACGCAGAGGGAGCAGAGGCAGCAGAGGAAGTTCTCTGCTTCTCTGCTCCCTCTGCGTGAGGCTTATTCTTTTTGCGGCGCGCAGCCGAACGCCGGTCCAGCCGCCGTGTACAGAATCGCGATCCCTTTCTCGTGGTTCACCTCAGGAACGCCGGAATCCCATGATCGTCGCCTCTCCCGCTCCCGAAGTCGAAGTGCGGCCGCTGGTGGACCTCCTCCGCGGGCGGCGGGCGGTGGTGCTGGCGGGGGCGGGGTGCAGCACCGAGTCGGGGATCCCGGACTACCGTGGGCCCGAGGGGAGCCACCGCGTCCGCAAGCCGATGCAGTACCAGGAGTTCGTGCGGAGCGAGGCGGCGCGCGTCCGCTACTGGGCGCGGAGCACGGCCGGGTGGACGCGCGTCTCGGCCGCGCGGCCGAACGCGGGGCACGCGGCGCTGGCGCGGCTGGAGGAGGGCGGCGCGGTGCGGGGGGTCATCACCCAGAACGTCGACGGGCTCCACCACGCCGCCGGGAGCCGGCGGGTGGTGGAGCTGCACGGGTCGCTGGCGGCGGTGCGGTGCCTGGCGTGCGAGGCCGCCGTGCCGCGCGGCGCCTTCCAGGCGCGGCTCCGGGCCGAGAACGCGGAGTGGGCCGCGCGGCTGGCCGAGGACGGCGTCGAGCCGGCGCCGGACGGCGACGCGGAGCTCCCCGCGTGGGCGATGGAGCGCTTCCGCGTCCCCGCCTGCGAGGGGTGCGGGGGCGTGATGAAGCCCGACGTCGTCTTCTTCGGCGAGAACGTCCCCAAGGCGCGGGTGGACGAGGCGTGGCGCCTCTTCGACGAGGGCGACGTCCTCCTGGTGGCCGGCTCGTCGCTCGCCGTCTACTCCGGCCGCCGCTTCGTCTACCGGGCGCGGGAGCGGGGCGTCCCCATCGCCGTCGTCAACCTCGGCCCCACCCGGGCGGACGAGAGCGCCGCCGTGAAGGTGGAGGGGCGCCTCGGCGAAGTCCTCCCCGCGCTCGCGGGCGCGCTCCTCGGCTGACGCGGCCTCCGGAAGCCTTCAGGCGAGGGTTCAGGCGAGGCCGGGGATCCCCCACTCGGCGAGCGGGGTGGTCGAGTCGACCACGTGCATCCCGGCGGCCGCGAAGCGCGCGAGGGCGGCCTCGGCCTGCGGGGTGTAGTCGGCGAGGAAGCCGCCCCGGCCGTCGGGGACGGTGACGGAGGACATGCAGTCCCGCATCACCCAGACCTTCGCGGCCAGCGCGGGGTCGTGCGCCTGGATGTCGGCCAGGAGGTCCTCGACGGAGCTCTTCACGCAGTGCGACGCCGCCTCGCCCGCGACGATCACCGCGTCGGCGGCGAGGAGCCCGCGGACGAGCTCCGTGTCGCGCCGGGCGCCGGGGAGGGGCGTCCCGTCGTGGCGGGTGAGGACCTCGGGGGCGAAGACCGAGTAGTTCTCGGTGAAGGCGTTCTCCCCCTTCAGCGCCACCCCGTTGCGGGCGTGGCGGGCGTAGGCGTGGAAGAGGCGCGCCTCGTGGATCACCCCCGCCAGCGCGTGCCCGTCGCTCCCCACCAGGCAGTGCGGGGGCCAGAGGTAGAGGGCGTACTTCCCCGCGCGCTCCAGCTCGGCCGCGTAGTGGGCCACGTAGTCGCGGAGCCACCCCTCGTCGCCATCCGCGAGCCACCCGGCCACCCCGGCCGCGGGGCGCACCGCCCCGGAGCGGATCTGCTCGCCGGTGATCTCGCGGTGGGGGGCCAGCGGCCTCCCGTCCGCGTCTTCCCAGAATGAGGCGAAGAAGACCTGGAAGGGGAAGTGCGTGTCCAGGGTGCAGGTGATCTCCGAGATCGCCCCCAGGTTCGCGTAGACGAAGCGCGCGATCCGGTCGGCGTCCTCCATCGCGCCCCGCCCGCTCCGCCCGCCCACGTACAGCGACCCGCCGGGGAAGCAGAAGTCCTTCTGCATGTCGATCAGGAGGAGGTGCACCTTCACCGCGTCGTCCGCGGCGGAGGTGAGCCCGTGCGCGGCCCGGTACGTCTGCGCGGCGTCGAAGACGGCCTGCGGGTCCGGGGCGTAGTCCATCCGCGACGCGTGCGCCGCGTCGTAGAAGGCGGGGAGGGGAAGCTGGGTCGTGCTCACGCGTTCCTGGCGGCGGAGGAGGATCGGCGACGCGGCGCGGCGCGCGCGTCGTGCCGAGATTTATCGCGGAGCGCGGCGGCGCGCGAGTCCTCGTCGCGGAGGACCCGGCCGGGGGAGCGCCGTCAGGGGTGTGGAAAGGCCGGCGGGGCGGGGGAGGGTCAGAAGTCGCCGTCGAAGCCGGACGTCGCCGGGTCGCTCGGCTCGAGCGTCGCGGGGGCCGTCTCGACCTCGCCGCCGCAGGTGACGGTGGCGGCGTCGACGCGGACGACCTTCCCGGTGAAGACGGAGAAGCGGTTGGAGACGACGAGGTAGTAGCGCCCGGGGCTGGGGAGCGCCAGGTCGAGCGCCGCCGCCGAGGTGCGCTCGCGGGCGAAGAGGGCGGTGAACTCGTGGTCGTGCCGCCAGTTGGTGAAGCCCACCTCGTCGAGGACGAAGACGTGGACGTCGTGGTCGCCCCCCTCGGAGACCTCGACGGCGCCGGTGAGGCGGCAGGGGCGCGGGTCGTTGAGGTCGACGGGGTACCAGAGCGACTGCCCCGGC
Organism: Longimicrobium sp.; assembly: GCA_036259235.1. Lineage (GTDB taxonomy): Bacteria > Gemmatimonadota > Gemmatimonadetes > Longimicrobiales > Longimicrobiaceae > Longimicrobium. The sequence goes on from DATACF010000646.1 coordinate 14,379, forward strand.
CCCAGCTCCTGCGCGTCGAGGTCGGCCACCTCCAGCACCATCGGCGGCGGCGGGGGAGGGGGCGCGGGCTCGGCCTCGGGCGCGGAGGCGGAGTCGGCCGCCGTGGAGGCCGAGTCGCCACCGGCGTCCGCGCGGAGGGCGGTGCGGGCGTCGGCGGCGCGGAGGAGGCCGGGGACCTCGCCGGTGACCGCGAAAAAGCCCACCGCCCCCGAGACGGCCACGATGCAGACGCCGGCCACCACGCGGGCGATCCAGTCGGCCCGCTTCGCCGCGGCGGCCTCGGCCTCCTTCGCGGCGTCCTCGCCCTGCGCCCTCCCGCAGAAGCGGCAGAGGACGGCCTCGTCCTGGATCTCCTCGGCGCAGAGCCGGCACTTCTTCATGGGCGGGCAACTTCTTGGGAAATAAGGGGATGCACTCCGGGGAGGCGTCCCCGAAAGCTCGTCCTTTCCGCGCGTGCGGGCAACCCCCCGCGGGCGAAGGGATGCGTCCGGTCCCCTACTACCCGTCTCGCGGGCGAAAAGTGTCGGCGAGGCGGTCAGGACTCGCCGCCGTCGCCGCCCTCCCCGGGCGCGGGCGTCCGCGGCGGGTCGGGCTCGCCGTAGCGCGCCCGGCGCTCGCGCACCACGCCCCACACCGCGCCAGGGTAGCGATACGCCACCTCCAGGAGGACGGTGGCGGGGCCGTCCGGGGTGCGGCGCCCCTGCTCCCAGTTGCGGAGCGTGCCGACGCTGATCCCCAGCATCTCCGCGAAGCGGGGCTGCGAGACGCCGAACCGCTCGCGGATCTTCGCCACGTCGGGCGCCCCGTCCTTCTCCGGGAACTCGAAGGCGCGGCTCGCCTCGGCCTCGCCGCGGAGGATGGCGCCCCCCTGGCGCACGCTCTCGAGGAGCTCCTGGAACAGCTCGTCCTTCACGGTGATCTCCTCTGGTGAACGCTCAGTGCCGCGCCGCCTTGGCGAACTGCTCCTCGACGATGCGGCGGAGCACCCGCTTCTGCTCTTCGTTGAGGTCGGCGCGCTCGTTCTTGGCGAACATGGCGAGCATCACGATGACCTCGGGATTGACCGCCCAGTAGTAGATGACGCGGTAGCCGCCCCGCTTCCCGCGTCCCTCCGCCTCCCACCGCACCTTCCGCAGCCCGCCCGTTTTGGGGATCAGCTTCCCCAGCTCGGGGTTCTCGACCAGCCGAAGCTGGAACTCCCGGTACTCTTCGTCGTTCTTTGCCGCCAGCACCTGCCGGGTGAAGATCGCGGTCTCGAGGATGAGCATGCCGGCCCCTCCGCGCCTCGTGGCGCGCGGCCGAGGGTGAATGTACGTCACTGACGTACGTGTGTCAATGGCGTACCAACTGGACGGCGTGCACGATGTGAGGAAGTGTAGCGTTTGCGCAAGCGGGCGGCGATAATCGGCGTGACAGGTGGCGTGGAGGGCGCTACGGACGCGCGTTCGAAGTCAATCCTCGAGAAGGAGCACGGCAACGGCGCGATCGGGAAGGGGTGCTCCGGCGGGTACCCGGCTCGGGAAAAGACGGGCACACCTGCGCCGTTGCATGAGGGATGCGGGCCCGAAGGGCGAAGACCCTGGCGGGGGGAATGCGAAGGGGATGGCGATCGGAGGTGGAGCGGCGGAGGGCATGGAGTCCGCCAGGGGCTTCGCCGCGTTGGAAACGGTAGTATCGTTTCCTACGCGGCCCGCAGCCCGGCCCCGCGCAGCGGGGACATGCCCAAAGCCGCAGTTGCCGTTGCGGTTGAGCCCGCCTCACGAAGCCCCCGCCACGACACACGAAAACCACCCCGCGGGGTTGCCGGATCGGCCGGAGACGCCTATCTTACTGGGCTTTGCATCGCCCGCTTCCCATGCGGTCATGGGGTGAGCGGCGTTTTCGTCTTTGCCCGGAGTAGGGACAGCGCCCGTGTTCGACCAGCTCAGCGAAAAGCTCGAAGGCGTGCTCTCCGGCCTCCGCCAGCGCGGGGTCCTCACCGAGCCCATGATCCGCGAGGGCTTGAGGGAGATCCGCCGCGTCCTCCTGGAGGCCGACGTCAACTACCAGGTCACGCGCGACTTCATGAAGCGCGTGGAGGAGAAGGCGCTCGGCGAGCGCGTCCTCAAGAGCGTGACGCCCGGCCAGCAGCTGGTGAAGGTGGTGCACGAGGAGCTGACCGCCATGCTGGGCGAGAAGCGCGCCCCGCTGGCGCTGGCCCCCATCCCGCCCACCGTCATCATGATGGTCGGGCTCCAGGGCTCCGCGAAGACCACGACGGCGGGGAAGATCGCGCGGAAGATGAAGCGCGAGATGCGCCAGACGCGCCTGGTGGCGTGCGACGTCTACCGCCCCGCCGCCGTCGAGCAGCTCCAGACGCTGGGCGAGCAGGTCGGCGTCCCCGTCTACGCCGAGCCCGGGAGCAAGGACGTCGTCGGGATCGCGAAGCGCGCGCTGGAGATGGCGAAGAGCGAGCGCGACCGGGTGGTGATCTTCGACACCGCCGGCCGGCTGCAGATCGACGAGGAGCTCATGGACGAGCTGAAGCGCCTCAAGGAGGTGCTCCAGCCGCACGAGGTCCTCTTCGTGGCCGACGGGATGATCGGCCAGGAGTCGGTGAACGTCGCCAAGGGCTTCGACGACGCGCTCGACATCTCGGGCGTGGTGCTGACCAAGATGGACGGCGACGCCCGCGGCGGCGCCGCGCTCTCCATCTACGGCGTCACGAGCAAGCCGATCAAGTTCCTGGGCGTGGGCGAGAAGCTCGACGGGCTGGAGGACTTCCACCCCGAGCGGATGGCCGGCCGCATCCTCCAGCAGGGCGACATCGTCTCGCTGGTCGAGAAGGCGCAGCGCTCCTTCGACCAGGACGAGGCCGAGAAGCTGGAGCGGAAGGTGATGGGCGCCGGCCGCTTCGACCTGGAGGACTTCCTGGTGGCGCTCCGGCAGTTCCAGAACCTGGGGCCGCTGGAGAACCTCCTGAAGCTGATCCCCGGCGTCAACAGCAAGATGCTGAAGAACGTCAAGGTGGATCCCAAGCGCTTCAAGCACATCGAGGCGATCATCCTGTCGATGACGCCCGCCGAGCGGAAGCGCCCCGAGCTGCTCAACGGATCGCGCCGCGCCCGCATCGCGCGCGGCTGCGGCCGGCCGGTCTCCGAGATCAACCGGCTGATGGAGCAGTTCAAGGAGATGCAGAAGTTCATGAAGCAGATGAAGGGACTGCAGGGGATGATGCCCAAGGGCGGCATGCCGCGGCTCCCGTTCGGGGGAGGAATGCCCCGGATGTAAACGGCGAGGGGACAGGGAACAGGGGACAGGGAACAGCCAACGATTGCTGTCCCCTGTACCCTGTCCCCCTGTTCCCTGCCGTTCTCGATCGTCCGCCCTCGCTTGCCATGTGCGGGCTGGACGCCACCTGTCTCGACCTTGAGGAGAGAAACGACATGGCGCTGAAGATCCGTCTCCGCCGGATGGGCCGGAAGAAGGCCCCGCACTACCGCATCGTGATCGCCGAGAGCACCATGCCCCGCGACGGGCGCTTCGTGGCGACCATCGGGCACTACAACCCGACCACCGAGCCCACCACCCTCAAGGTGGACGCCGAGAAGGCCCACTACTGGCTCGGGCGCGGCGCCACGCCGACCGACACCGTCGGGTCGCTGCTGAAGAAGGCGGGCGTCTTCGCCCCGGCGCCCTCGGCGGTCGAGGCGGTGGCGGGCGCGGTGAGCGGCGCCGCCGGCAAGGCC
>DATACF010000647.1:0-4926 GCA_036259235.1 Longimicrobium sp.
CCCGGCGGTGCCGGGCCTGCGCCGTCTTCGCTGTCGCGCCAGGTTCAGTACGCGCGCGGCGGGCGGCCGGTGAACGCCTGGCGCACCCAGCGCATCACGCCGCGCGGGCGGTCTCGCGGACCGTAGTCGTCGCCGTAGTCGGCCCCGTAGCGCGCGTGCCCCCGCCACGCCGGGCCGCCGCCGTAGCCGCCCCCGTACGCCCGGTCGTAGCCGCGGACGCCGTGGTCGGCGCCGTAGCCGCCCCCGCGGCCGTACCCCGGACGCTCGCGGCCGGTGTAGATCTGCCGGTCGCCCCCGGGGAGCGGGCGGCCCAGGTAGTCGCGGTCGTACGTCGAGCGGACGTACCCGTGCTCGCCCGCGTAGCCGCCGCGGTTCACGTAGTCGTCCCCGTAGCCGCCGTACCCGCCGCCGCGGTGGACGCGGTAGTCGCTCCCGTATTCGTCGTGGTCCGGACGGCGAGCGCCGCCCCACGTCCCGCGGAAGTAGTCGCCCCTGTCGTATCGCATCGTCCCGATCCTCCTCGGCTGGCTCCGCTCCGAATCCCTAACGATCGGGGGGACGCGAGGCGCAACGGGCGTGCCGGAGGGCTCAGGGCTCGTAGCGCCCCGCCTCCACCGTCTCGCGGACGCGCTCCACGTCGCCGCCGTGGACGCCGAGGGCCAGCATCAGCTCGATCCGCGCCTGCTGCCCCGAGAGGTGGTCGGCGAAGATGGCGCCCATCTCGCGGAGCTGGTGGCCGCCTCCATCGTAGGCGTAGGTGTCGAGCACCCGCCCCCGCTGCGAGCGCGAGGCGACGATCACCGGCTTGCCGGCGTCGATCCACCGCCGCACCCCGGGGACGACGGCGGGCGGGATGTTCCCCCGCCCCAGCGCCTCCAGCACCACCCCGTGCGCGCCACTGTCGAGGCTGGCCTCGAGGAGACGCGAGTCGGCCCCCGCCACGATCTTGATCAGGTCCACCGGGGTCACCGGCCGCTCGGGCGCCAGCACCGGCTTCCGGCGCGACTCGCGGTAGAAGAGGGCGCGCCCCTTGTCGGTGATCCCCAGCGGGCCCCAGTTGGGCGAGCGGAAGGTCCCCGACGCCTCGGTGTGCGTCTTCACCACTTCGCTCCCCTGCACGATCTCCTCGTCCATCACCACCATCGTCCCCCGCCCGCGCGCCTCGGGGGCGGCGGCCACCTCGACGGCGCTCATCAGGTTGGCGGGGCCGTCCCACGACAGCTCCGAAGAGTTGCGCATGGCGCCGGTGATCACCACCGGCCTCTCGGCGGGGATCGAGCGGTCGAGGAGATACGCCGTCTCCTCGATGGTGTCGGTGCCGTGCGTCACCACGATCCCGTCGACGCCCTCGTCGAAGGCGGCGAGGATGGCGGCGCGCAGCTCCCACATCCGCTCGGGCGTCATGTGCGGCCCGGGGAAGCGCCCGAACTCGCGGACCTCCAGCCGCGCCACCTGGTCGACGCCGGGGACGGCCTCCAGGATCTCGCGCCCGGTCAGCCGCGGCACCGCGCCGCCGGCCGCGGCGTCCTGGCGCATGGAGATGGTGCCGCCGGTGGCCAGGAGGAGGACGCGCGGAAGGGGATTCACGCCGCCGTCCACTTCCCCCCCAGCTCCTCGGCGTGGTGCCGCTCGGTGTCGAGCACCTCGGCCACCAGCGCGGCGGTGTGCGCGTCCATCTCTCGCGCGGCCAGCGCCTCGTAGCGCCGCACCTCGGCCTCCTCGCGGGCGCGGGCGGCGGCCTCCCACCCCTCCAGCGGAACGCGCTCGGGCGCGACGTGCGCCAGGTCGGCCAGCGGGGCCCCCAGCTCCAGGAGGCGGGCGGTGAGCCGCGAGAGGTGGTGCTGCTCGTCGGCGTGCAGCTCGTTGAAGCGCTCGCTGAGCGCCGCGTCGCCCCGCGCCTCGGCCTCGGCCGCCAGCGCGCGGTAGAAGAGCGCCTGCCCCTTCTCGGCCTCGCGGGCCGCCTCCAGCTGCGTATTCAGGTCGTCGGACATCGTGCGATCAGAGGTCGGGAGGATGGACGCGGAATCTTACGCGCTCCGCGGCGCGGGGAACAGAACGGCGGCGCGACAGGGGGGTCGCCTCGCCAGCCTGTCATCGCGCGTTCCCTTCGTTGACTTTGAGATTCGACATCGACCCGTGCGAACGATGATGAACGATCGGGATTCGATAACCACCGCGCGATTCGCCCTCTGTCTGCGCGACGGCGGCTATCCGGCCTCCCTGGAGCCGCGAAAGCTGTACGACGCCCTTCCCGATCCGGCGGCCGAGCGGCGCGGGATGATCCGGGTCGTCGACGAGTCGGGCGAAGACTACCTTTTTCCGAGGAGCGGCTTCCTGGAGCTGCCGCCGGAGCTTTCGGCAGCGATCGGCAGGGCGCTCCGGCGAGCATCCTGAGATTTCGGATACATGGGCGCCCGCCACGAACCTCGCGGCGGGCGCTCTCGTTTTGGGGACACGTGGGAGAAGAGCGCACGACGCGGCCAAATCCTGGCAACGCAAAGCGTCGCAAACAGATGCCTCCCGGCGTGTCGGCCGAGGCGTATCGAATCCGCTAAACACCTGAAACCAACCCTGTACGACCCCGTAGACACCGCAGCGGACACGATTCACCGTCCGCCCGCCGACGCCCGGCTCGCCCGGGGCCCGGTACCCGAATCCGCGAGGCCCGGCGCCGGAACTCACGGTCGGCGACGGGGCGGTCCAGCCAAATCCGTGGTTACACACCTATAGAGACCTCATGCGCTCGACTTTCGCGAAGATCGTCTCCGTGCTCGCCCTCTGCGCGCTCGCCCCGGCCTGCGCCGACCAGATCACCCACCCCGGCGACACCACCTCCGCGGTGCGCATCGACTCGCTCCGGATGCGGGCTCCGGTCGACACCTTCCTGATGCGCGCCCCGGTCGACACGTTCGTCATGCGAGCCCCGATCGACACCTTCGTCATGCGGGCGCCCATCGACACCTTCTACGCCGCCCAGCGCGCGCCCGTCGACACGCTCCTCTGAGCGGATCGACGAGCGTCCCTCGCACGAACGAAACGCCCGCGCCGGAGACGATCCGGCGCGGGCGTTTTCGCGTCGATCAGGGTCGGAAAACGCTTCAGGAGCACCCCTCGACGTACTCGACGTGCGGGAGGGCGCCGCCGCGGAAGCGGGTGACGGTGCCGGCGGAGTCGGTCTCGAAGACGATGCGGTGCACGGTGTCGGCCGGGGCGCCGGGGAGCGCGACGAGGTACTTCCCCGCCGTGTACTTGTGCGGCCCCTCGCGGAGGCCGGGGTAGAGCTGCCGGACGCGCTCGGCCGAATCGCCGATCCGCGCGCCCGCGGCGGTGGCCGTGGCGCCCGAGTCGACCTCCACGCGCCGCACCCGCCCGGAGTCCAGCATCACCAGCACCCCCGGCGGCAGCGCCGCCGAGCGGGCGTAGCGGCACCCCTCCGTCTCGCCGTCCGCCGCCAGCGGGCTCCACGCGCCGCCCAGCGCCGCGCGCGCCTCCTCCTCCGTCATCCCCACCCGCAGCGGCCCCAGCCCCCACTCCGCCAGGCCGTACGCCACGTCGGTGGCCGAGGGCGCCGTGGCCGCCGTCTCCGCCGCCACGGGAGTGGCGATCGGATCGGCCGGCGGAGATTCGGAAGCGGGCTCGTCGCCCGGCCCGCAGGCGGCGGCGAAGGCGAGGGAGAGCGTCAGCGCTCGGAAGCGATGCGGCATCGGACGAAACCTCAGGTCAGGGGGACGGAGACCGGCGCGGGACGCGGCGCCGCGCGCAGGGTGACGCAGAGCAGGCCCGCGGCCGCGCCCGTGAGCGCGCAGAGGCTCCAGAGCGCGCCGCGGCTCCAGGCGAAGACGGAGAGGCCGAGGGTGGACGCCAGCACCAGCCCCACCGTGTTGGTGAGCCCGAACGCCGCCTGGTAGCGTCCCTGGAGCCCCGCCGGCGCCAGGTCGGCCACGTACGCCGCGGCCACCGGCGCCCACACCATCTCGCCCATCGACCAGACGAACACCGTGACGGCGAGCGCCGCGAACCCCGGCGCCAGCGCCGTGGCGCCGAAGCCGAGCCCCGTCAGCAGCGCCCCCGCCGCCATCGCCGCCCACACCTTCCCCCGCGCCGTCACCGAGGCCACGGGGAGCTCCAGGAGGAGGCAGAAGAGCCCGTTGAGCGACGCCAGGACGCCGTAGTGCGCGGGCGACAGCCCCCGCGCGTCCACCTCCAGCCCCAGCGACACCGTCGCCTGCTGGTAGACGAACGCGATCGCCACCGCCGCCGCCAGCACCGTCACGAACGCCCGGTCCGCCGCGATCGTCCGCAGCGCGTGCGGGGGCGCCGCCGTCTCCGGCGCCGCCCGGACCGGCGCGGGCCGCGGCGGATCGGGCGGGACGGCGAAGAGGACGAGGAGGCCGTAGAGGACGCAGGTGACCGCGTCGCCGATGAAGACCAGCGCCAGCGAGCGCGTGGCGAGGAAGCCCGCCACCGCCGGCCCCATCGCGAAGCCCCCGTTGATCGCCATCCGGTAGAGCGCGAAGGTCGCCACCCGCCGCCCCACCGGCGTCACGTCGGCCAGGAGCGCCGCCGCCGCCGGCCGGTACATCTCCGCCGTGGCCCCGGCCAGCCCCGCCAGCGCCACCGTCGCCGCGATCCCCTCCGCCCGCCAGAGGAGGAGCATCACCGCCGCGCCGGAGAACATGGAGAGGACGATGGTGCGCCGCCGCCCGATCCGGTCGGCCAGGTGCCCGCCCATCACCCCCGCCGCCACGCCCCCGACGCCGTACGCCGAGACCGCGATCCCGGCTTCCGCGGGCGAGAAGCCGCGGCGCACCAGGACGAGGACCAGGAAGGGGAGGACGAAGGAGCCGAAGCGGTTGAGGAAGGTCCCCGCGTAGACGATCCACGCCGTGCGCGGCAGCGCCCGCACGTCGCGCGCGAGCGCCCCCC
>DATACF010000648.1:0-5000 GCA_036259235.1 Longimicrobium sp.
GTCCGCCAGGGGCTCCGCGCCGTTGGAAACGGTAGTATCGTTTCCTACGGCGCCCGCAGCCCGGCCCGGAGCGCAGCGGAGGGACACGCCCGAATCCACCGTCGCAGTTCGCCGTTGAAGTTGCAGTTGCAGTCGCGGACGCCGCCCCAGCCACCGAACCCGCGGACCCGATGCGAGACCCGACGAACACCGCCGCCGCCCTGGCCCTCGCCCTGGCCGCCCTGACGCTCGGCGCGTGCGAGCGGCCGCAGCAGCAGGAAGGACCCGGCATCGACACCGCGCGGCTGAAGACGCTGGCCACGCCCGCGAAGCACCAGGCCGGTGAGCAGGCGTTCGACGCGCGCTGCGCCTCGTGCCACGGCGACAAGGCGCTGGGGACGGCGCAGGGGCCGCCGCTGGTGCACATCTACTACGAGCCCAACCACCACGGCGACGGCAGCTTCCAGGTCGCCGCCGCGCGCGGGGTGGCGCAGCACCACTGGAGCTTCGGCAACATGCCGCCGGTGCCGGGGACCACCCCCGAGGAGGTGTCGCGGATCACGGAGTACGTGCGCTGGCTCCAGCGCGAGGCGGGCGTCTACTGAGGCACGAAACCCGGCGGGCGCGGCACCCGTAGGAGGCGGCACATCCTCATCCTTCCCATCTTCTCGCGAGGGCTCTCATGGACCTGGGCGATCTGACCGGCCTGATGGGCGTGCTGGTGGGCGGCGCCATCATCCTGACGCCGATCCTGGCGTTCAGCGCCCGCTTCGCGCTCAAGCCGCTGATCGAGGCGTGGGCGAAGGCGCGGCAGCCGTCCGGCCCCGAGGCGCAGCTCCAGGATCGCCGCATCTCCCTCCTCGAGGCCGAGGTGCAGCACCTCCACGCCACCGTCCGCCAGCTGGGCGAGGCCGTGGAGTTCCGCAGCCAGCTCGGCCCCGGCGCCCCGGCCGCGCCCGCGCTCGACGCCGTCCGCCCCGAGCGCCCCGTGGACCCGGCGCGCTGACCCGGCGGCGGATCGGAAGAAAGCGCCGGCGCCCCGGCGGAGATCCTCGCGCCGAAAGGAACTCGACGGTGGTCTGCGTCACGCGGTAGATGATCCGATGCTCCTGCGTGAGCCGCCGGGACCAGTGCCCACGCAAGCCGTGCCGAAGCGCCTCCGGCTTACCGATCCCCTCGAACGGAGCGCGGAGGATCTCGTCCATGATGCGCGCCAATCGCTCTGCGATCACGGGAGAATGCGCCGCCCAGTAGTCGAGGTCCTCATCGAACCGGTGAGTGGTGACCGGCGTACGTGAAACGGGGTGCCGTGCAGCACCCCGTTCCTCATTCCGCGAGCCCAAGGCGAGCCCGGATCTCGGCCATCGTGGTAGGTCTCCCCCGCCCTTCGTCCAGCTCGCGGATCGCCTCCATCAGGATGCGCGCGTTCTCGGGGGAGCTGAGGAGGTACTCCGTGTCGTTGCGCTCGGGGCGCGGGCGGCTGTGCTGGAGCTTGTCCAGCCGCCGGAGCGCTCGCCGGATGCGGTGTTCTCGCGTGGCCATCGGTCGCGTTCGGGAGTGAGGGGATCACGCGTCGCTCACCCAAGGTTGTGTCGATCCTCCGCGCCTGTCAATGCCTCCAAATCGCTGGAAGAAAAGAAGTTCGGCCGGTGTCGCGAAGGGGCTTGCGCTCCCTTTCGCTCACCGGCCGACAGTGGATCGCGCGCGACGGCTTCCGGTACCGCGCCTCAGCCGCCCCCGCGCGTGCCGAAGGTGACGGTGACGGTGACGGTCTCGGCGCCGCGGCGGAGGACGACGGGGACGGTGTCGCCGGCCCTGTGGGCGCGGAGGGCGTCGGTGAGGCCCTGGAGGTCGGGGGTGTCGTGGGCGCCCACGCGGACCAGGACGTCGCCGGCGCGGATCCCGGCCTTCTCGGCGGGGGAGCCGGCGCGGACGCCGGAGAGGCGCACGCCCCCCTCGACGGGAGAGAAGTCGGGGACGGAGCCCAGGTAGGCGCCGTAGCCGGGGGTGGCGGCGGCGGTCTGGGCGCGCGGCGGGGCGGGGGCGCGGCGGAAGGTGAGCGCCTCGGGGCGCCCGGCCACCTCGCCCGCGACGCGCGCCACGATGGCGGCGACCTTCGAGATCCCCGCCGCGTCCACCTTCTCCCAGTCGTCCGACGGCTTGTGGTAGTCGCCGTGGACGTTGGTGAAGAAGTGGAGGACGGGGAGGTCCTTGACGTAGAACGCCGTGTGGTCGCTGGCGCCGTAGCCGTCGCCGCTGGCGCGGACCGCGACGCCCTCGGCCGCGGCGGCGCGCTCCACCAGCCCCGGCCACTCGCCGGCGGTCTCGACGCCGTAGACGATCAGCGGCCCCGCGCCCAGGCGGCCCACCATGTCCATGTTGAGCATGGCGCGCGTCTTCGGGAGCGCCAGGAGGGGGCTCCCCGCGAAGTGCGCCGAGCCCAGGAGCCCCGACTCCTCGCCGGTGAAGGCGACGAAGACCACCGACCGCGCCGGGCGCGGCCCCCGCGCCATCCGCTCGGCCACGGCCAGGAGGGCGGCCACCCCGGAGGCGTTGTCGTCGGCGCCGTTGTGGATGGCGTCCTCGCCGGGGGTCAGCGACAAGGCGCCGCCGTGGCCCAGGTGGTCGTAGTGCGCGCCGACCACCACGACCTCGTCGGGCTTCGAGCGCCCGCGGAGAATCCCGATCACGTTCCGCCCCGTCCCGCCGGGGGCGTGCGGGTTGACCGCCGAGGCGAGGGGGACGTCCTGGAAGTACGTCCCGCCCTCGCCGGCCGGGGCCAGGCCGATCCGGCGGAAGCGCGCGGCGATGTAGTCGCCCGCGCACCGCTCGGCGGCGGTGCCGGCCAGCCGCCCCTCCAGCGCGTCGTCGGCCAGGTAGCGCACGGCGTCGAGCGGCGCCGCCACGCCGCGGGTGAGGGCGCCCGGGTCGGGGCACGCCTGCGTCTGGGCGGAGGCGGAAGTCCCGCCGAGGGCGAGGAGGGCGGTCGTCAGGACGGCTGCACGCTTCATCTGGGGTCCCCTCCGGTTCAGTCGCAGTTCGGGCCGCACGCGCGCCGGGGGACGCGCTCGACCCAGTCGGCGATGAAGATGTTGGTGTCGCCCCGCTGCTTCGCGCCCCGGTTGGAGCCGAAGACGAGCCGGCGGCCGTCCGGGCTGAACATGGGGAAGCCGTCGAACTCGGGCGAGGTGGTGATCCGCTCCTCCCCGCTCCCGTCGACGCCGATCAGGTAGAGGTCGAAGTCGCGGCCGCGCGGGTCGTGGAGGTTGGAAGAGAAGATGATGCGCTCCCCGTCCGGGTGGAAGAAGGGCGCGAAGTTGGCCGCGCCGTTCCGCGTCACCTGGCGCTTGTCGCTCCCGTCGGCGTCCATCACCCAGATCTCCAGCGTGGTCGGCCGCACCAGCCTGTCCCGCAGGAGCTGGCGGTAGTCGGCGAGGGCGGCGGGGTCGGTGGGGTGGTGGGCGCGGTAGACGATCCGCTTCCCGTCGGGCGAGAAGAAGGCGCCGCCGTCGTACCCCTCCTCGGTGGTGAGCCGCCGGACGTTTCCGCCGTCCGCGTCCATGACGTAGAGGTCGAGGTCGCCGTCGCGGGTCGAGGTGAAGACGATCGTGCGCCCGTCGGGCGAGACCGTGGCCTCGGCGTCGTAGCCGGGGGCGTCGGTCAGCCGCCGGACGTTCCCGCCGTCTCCGTCCGCCGCGTAGAGGTCGTACTCGTACAGCGCCCAGACGTAGCCGCGGGAGTAGTCGGGGCGCGGGGGGCAGGCGGTGTCGGCGGCGTGGGTGGAGGCGTAGAGGAGGCGGTCGCCGGCCGGATAGTAGTAGCCGCACGTCGCCCGCCCCGCGCCGGTGGAGACGCGGCGGACGTCCTCCCCTTCGACGGTCATCGTGAAGATCTCGTCGCACGGGCGCCCGCCGGGGCGGGTCGACTGGAAGACGAGCCGCTCGCCGTCGCCCGAGAAGTAGGCCTCCGCGTTCTCGCCGCCGTCGGTGAGCTGGCGGAGGTTGCGGAGGCGCGGCTCGGAGGGCGACGACGCCACGGCGGGCGCGGCGGGCGCTTCGGCGGACGGCGCGCCCGCGGAAGAGGCGCACGCGGCGCCGGCCAGGGCGAGCGCCGCGAAGAGTACGGGATGCGGCTTCGGCATCGTGGATCGTGAAGTCGGGATAAGGAGGCGATGGTCTTCGCGGGCGACGGGGTCCGGTGTTCGCGGAGTAGATTCCTCGGCTTCGCCCGGTATGACACCGATGCGTCTTCCGCTGACGACGGCCGCCTGTCGTTCCGAAGCGCGGCGAGGAATCCACTCCGCGAGCCGCGAGGCCCGTCGGAGCGCGCGGGACGGCGCCGAAGCTAACCGCCCCGCCGCCCGGCGTCTGTGGGGAAAGCGACGACGGGGCGGCGGGGCGATGGATTACGCGCGGCTCACGGGTAGAGGAGCGTCCGGCGCCAGCCGGGCGAATCGCCGCCGTCGCGCTCGAAGACCTCGCGCTCGTGGAGGCGGCTGGGGCGCCCCTGCCAGAACTCGATCCGGTGCGGGACGACGCGGAACCCCGACCAGTGCGGCGGGCGGGGGATGTCGCCTTCCTCGCCGTACCGCGCCTCGACCTCCTGGACGCGCGCCAGCAGCCCCTCGTACGACTCCAGCGGCCGGCTCTGGTCCGACGCCCACGCGCCGATCCGGCTCCCGCGGGGGCGCGAGGCGTAGTAGGCGTCGGCCTCGCCGGGGGTCACCGGCTCGACGCGCCCCTCGATGCGCACCTGGAGCTCCATCGGCTGCCAGAAGAAGCAGAGGGCGGCGTGCGGGTTCTCGGCCAGCTCGCGCCCCTTGCGGCTCTCCAGGTTGGTGTAGAAGACGAAGCCGCGCTCGTCGAACCCCTTCAGCAGGACCATCCGCACCGAGGGCCGGCCGTCGGGCGTGCTGGTGGCGAGCGCCATCGCCGTCGGCTCGGGGAGGCCGGCGGAGACGGCGCGCTCCATCACCTCGCCGAAGCGGCGGAAGGGCTCGCCGGGGGGGGGGGGGGGGCGGG
>DATACF010000649.1:0-2983 GCA_036259235.1 Longimicrobium sp.
GGCGCGGGAGCCGGGGACGGAACCAGCGACGGCGGGGTGGGCGTGGGGACGGCGACCGGGGTCGGCGGCTGCGGGGCGGCTGGGTGCGGAGTCGGGGCGGCGGCGGAGGGCACCGGGGCGGCCGGGCCGTCGGGCGAAGGGGCGGCGACCTCGAAGACGGAGCGGCAGATGGAGCAGCGCGCGCGCACGCCCCCCGCAGGGACCTTGGCGGGGTCGACGCGGAAGACCGTCTTGCAGTGGGTGCACTGAACGTTCATGGGGCCGTGATCTTCGGGGAGAGGTCCGGGTGCGTCGTTCGGGCCGCGACGTGAGCGACGAAGCTACCGCGCCGCCGCGTCCTCCGCCACGGGGGCGGCGCCCTCCTCGTGCGCGTGGGCGTCCATCCGGCGGTCGACCACGTAGATCGAGCCGGTGAAGGTCTTCGCGTACGCCTTCATCTCCGTCGCCAGCTCGCTGATCTGCGCCGTGTGCACGAAGCTCCGCCGCTCGTTCGTCACCACCCCGATCGAGAGCGTCATCAGCGGCACCTGGTAGACCTCGCCCCGCCGGTCCTTCCCCAGGAAGAAGCCCCGCTCGCGGTCCTCCTCGGCGTACTGCAGCGGGATCAGCTCGTTGAAGACGCCGATCACCTCCTCGCAGCAGCGGCGGAAGTCGTCCAGCGGGGCGTTGAAGATGAAGTCGTCGCCGCCGATGTGCCCCACGAACGCCCCCGGCGAGTGCGCCCGCACCACGTCGCGGAGGATCCGCGAGAGGATCAGGATCACCCGGTCGCCGTTGTAGTAGCCGTAGCGGTCGTTGAACTCCTTGAAGTGGTCGAGGTCCGCGTAGCAGACCGCGAACTTCTCCCCGCAGCGCAGCCGCTCGACGATGTCGCGCTCGATCTGCACCGTCCCCGGCAGCAGCGTGGTGGGGTGCACGCTCACGTCGCGCTCCGCCCGCCGGAGCGCCATCCGGAGCCGCAGCCCGCACTCGCGCTCCGAGAGGCGCGCGTTCAGCACCTCGTCGGCCCCCGCCTCCAGCGCCGCCGCCGCGTCGTCCTCGGCCCCGGGCTCGCGGGCCAGGTACATGATCACCGGGACCACCGAGGTGAACGCCTCGCCCTTGATCCGCCGGCAGAGCTCCAGCGCCCCGTCGGCCGGCTCCGAGGCGTCGACCACCAGCGCCGCCGGGTAGGCGCGGCTCACCCGCTGCGAAAGCTCCGCCGGGTCGCGCACGTCCACCACCGGGAGCCCCGCCTCGGCGGCGAAGTCCCGGACCGCCTCCGGCGCCGGACGGCCGTGCGGCGAGTGGTGCAGGAGGACGCGCTGGGGCATGCCGGGAAGTCGAGGGGGAGAACGGGTGGGGTGGATGAACGCGGAAAGCTATCCGGACCCCGCGGGCGTGTCAAATCGCCGCGCCGCGGGGCGCCGTCCTCAGACGAGCGGCTTCGCCTCGTCGATGAGGAGGATGGGGATGTTCTCGCGCACCTCGTAGCGCACGCGGTCGGTCTCGCACACCAGCGACTCGGGCTCCGCCTCGTAGCGGAGCGGCCCCTTGCACTTCGGGCAGACCAGGAGCTCCAGGAGCCACGGCTCGATCACGTCTTGCTCTCCGTCTCGGGAAGGGTGAAGCCCAGCCGCTGCAGCGTCAGCGGGTCCTTGCGCCACTTCGGGAGCACCTTCACCCAGAGGTCCAGGTACACCGGCGCCCCCACGAACTCCTCCACCTTCGCCCGCGCCTCCGACCCCAGCCGCTTGATCGCCGCGCCGCCGGAGCCGATCAGGATCGCCTTCTGCGTGGGGCGCTCCACGAAGATCACCACCCGGATGTACACCGGCGTCGCGTTCTCGCGGAACTCCTCCACCTTCACGGCCACGCTGTACGGGACCTCCTTCTCGAAGAGCTCGAAGACGGTCTCCCGCACCAGCTCCGCCACGAAGAAGCGCACCGGCTGCGACGAGACGTCGTCCTCGGGGAAGAAGAAGGGCGACTCCGGGAGCCGCCGGGCCACCTCCTCGCGGAGCGCCTCGACCCCCTCCCCCGTCTCGGCCGAGACCTCGAAGGGCTCGGCGCTCAGCGCCTCCTTCGCCCAGGCGCGCACCGCGGCCCGGTCGGCGTCCGGGGCCACGTCGATCTTGTTGCTGACCACCATCAGCCCGGAGGCGCGCTCGATCAGCGCCAGCACGTCCTCGCGGAACCTGGGGGCGCCGAGCGAGGCGTCCACCAGGAGGAGGACCACGTCGGCGTCGTCGAGCACCTCCGTGGCCTCGTGCATCATGGCCCGGTGGAGGAGGTAGCGCGGGTCGACCAGGCCGGGGGTGTCCACGAACACCATCTGCACGTTGCCGCGGGTGTCGATCCCCAGCACCCGCTCGCGCGTCGTCTGCGCCAGCGGCGTGACGATGCTGAGCTTCTGCTCCACCAGGCGGTTCATCAGCGACGACTTCCCCACGTTCGGGAAGCCGATCAGCGCCACGTACCCCGCCTTCGTGGGCTCCTGCTCTTCTGCTTGCTCGGGTGCTTCGTCCGTCTGCGACATACGGGGATTCTACCGCCATTCCGGGCGAACGGCAACGACGAACTGCAACTTCGAACGACGGCCTTGGGCGTGTCCCTCCGCTGCGCTCCGGGCCGGGCTGCGGGCGCCGTAGCAAACGATACTACCGTTTGCAACGGCGCGGAGCCCCTGGCGGAACTCCATGCACGCCTCGACATCGCCGCGGATCGCGATCCCCTGCGCCGCCAGGCGCCCCGCCGTTCTGGGGCCTCCCCCCCCCGCACCCCAATCCTTCGCCCACGCAGACGAAACCTCCGGGAACGCCAAACGCCCGCCCCGAGCAATAAAGCTCAGAGCGGGCGTTTGAAGAAAAGGCCGGCGGCGCCGTACTCTCCCACCGGGTGGCCCCGGCAGTACCATCCGCGCAGCGAGTTTTCACTTCCGAGTTCGGGATGGGATCGGGTGGTTCCCTCGCGCCATAGCCACCGGCCAAAGAAGAAGCCGGAT
>DATACF010000650.1:0-17319 GCA_036259235.1 Longimicrobium sp.
AGCGCACTCACGCACTCACGCACTCACGCACTTCCCCGCGTCTGGCACCTCGTCACGGGCGAATATCCGCCCGACCGCGGCGGCGTCGGCGACTACACCGCCCGGCTGGCGCGCGCGCTGGCGGAGGCGGGGCGCGAGGCGCACGTGTGGGCGCCCGCGCCGGAGGGCGGATCGGAAGGCGTCCACCTCCACGCCGTGGGCGGCTTCGGCGCCGGGGGCCGGGCGCGGCTGGCGGCGGGGCTCGACGCCTTCCCCGCGCCGCGCACGCTCCTGGTGCAGTACGCGCCCCAGGCGTTCGGGAGGCGGGGGATGAACCTCGCCTTCTGCCGCTGGCTCCTCGCCCGGGCTCGATCCGGCGACGACGTGCGGGTGATGTTCCACGAGCCGTTCTACCCCTTCGGCTGGGAGCGCCCCTGGCGGAACGCGCTCGCCATGGCGAACCGCGCGATGGCGGTGGTCCTCCTCCGCGCGGCGCGGACGGCGTACGTCTCGACCCCCGCCTGGGAGCGGCTGCTGCGCCCGTACGCGCCGCGGGGGCTGGGGGGGATGCCCTGGCTCCCCGTCCCGTCCACCGTCCCCCGCGTGGACGACCCCGAGGGGGTGGCCGTCCTCCGCGCCCGCCTCCACGGCGGCGACCCGGCGCGGCACGTCGTCGGCCACTTCGGCACCTACGGAGGCGTGATCGGGGATATGCTGGAGCCCGCCCTCCGCGCCGTCCTCTCGCCCCCGTCGCACTCCGTGGCGCTCCTCCTGGGCGCGGGCGGGCCGGCGTTCGCCGCGCGGCTGGAGGCGGCCGACCCGGCGCTCCGCGGGCGGATCGTGGCGCCGGGATGGCTGGCGCCGGAGTCGCTGTCGGTCCACCTCCAGGCGTGCGACGTGATGCTCCAGCCGTACCCGGACGGCGCCAGCGCCCGCCGCACCACGCTGATGGCCGCGCTGGCGAACGGCGTCCCCACGGTCACGACACGGGGGCGCTTCACCGAGAGCGTCTGGCACGACGGCCCGGTGGCGCTCGTCCGGCCCGCGGGCGACGGGAGCGCGCTGGCGGCCGAGACGCTCAACCTCCTCGACGACGAGCCGCGCCGCCGCCGCTTCGCCCTGGAGTCGCGCGTCTTCTACGCCCGCCACTTCTCCATGGACCGCACCCTCGACGTCCTCCTCGGCCCATGAGCGCGCCGCCGATCCTCCTGGGCGCCAACGCCTTCGCGGCGCGCGGCGAGGCCGCCGGGCGGCAGGCGCGCGCGCTGGCGTCGTGGCGCGCGCTCCACGGGGTGCGCCTCGCCAACCTCCAGTGGGCCGACGAGCGGGTGGACGTCGACGGCTTCGCCACCCACGCCGTCCTCCGCCTCGACTCGCGCGCCGTCACGGGGCGGGACGGGCCGCGGAAGCCGGTCGCCTCGGAAGTCTTCGACCGGCTGGCGGAGATCGCGGAAGCCGAGGGGTGCCGATGGATTCTCTTCGCCAACGCCGACGTCCGGCTCACGCAGGCGGCGGTGGACCGCGTCCGCTCCGGCGGTCGTTCCGCCTACGCCTTCTCGCGGATGGACGTGGACGGGGAGACGGGGGAGGAGGTGGGGATGGTGCTCGGCGGCGTGGACGCGGTCGCCTTCACGGTGGACGCGTGGCGGGCGCACCGGCGGCGCTTCCGCCCGTATCCGCTGGGAGAGCCGGTGTGGGACAACGTCTACACCTCCCTCCTCCTCGCCCACGCCGACGGCGTCCTGCTGAACCGCGAGCCGCTGGTCCTCCACGAGCGCCATCCGTCCTCGGGGTGGGGGACGAGCCCGTACGCGCCGTACGTCCAGCTCCTCGCCGCGCTCGACCGCCCGTACTTCGACCTCTGGGCGCGCTATCACCATCGCCTGGCGACGCTGCGGGCGCGGGGGGCGGGGGAGGACGAGGAGATGGCGCTCCAGCGCGACGCCTTCTCCTTCCGCGCCACGCCCGCCACGCGCGCGGTGCAGGCGCTGCGCGCGGCGAAGGCGCGGGTGCGGTACGCGGTGGCCGAGAGGAGGGGGCGCGCGTGAGGATCCTCCTCGTCGGCGACTACCCGGACGACCCGCGGCTGGGGTCGGGGAAGGTCTACCACAAGCTCCGCGAGGAGCTGCGGCGGTTGGGCCACGAGTGCGACACGGTGCTGGCGCCGGAGATCGGTCCCCGTCCGGCCCGGGCGCGCCTCCGCTGGGCGGTGGGGCCGGTGCTGGCCGAGCGCGCCGTCCGCCGCGCCTTCGAGGCGCGGGGGAGGTACGACGTGGTCGACGCCGCCAGCGCGGAGGGGGCGGTGATCGGGGGGATGCGGCGGATGGGGCGGTACGAGGGGGTGGGGCTGGTGAGCCGGTCGCACGGGCTGGAGCACCTGAACTACGCGCGGATGCTGGACGACCACCACGCGGGGCTCGTCCCCAAGCCGTGGACGCGGCGCCTCTGGTACCCGGCCGCGCGGATGTCGCAGGTGGCGCTCGCCGCCCGCCTCGCCGACCGCCTGATCGTCCTCAACCCCGGCGACCGGGCGTTCGCCGTCGAGCGGGGGTGGAAGGCGGCCGGCCGGATCGACCTCGTCCCCCACGGTGTCTCCGGGGGCTTCCTGGACGCCGCCCCGCCGCCGGACGCCCCCCGCGGCCGTGGCCTCCTCTTCTGCGGCACCTGGGACCCCGTGAAGGGCGCCGACTACCTGGTCCGCGCCATGGAGCGCCTGGCATCGGACGGCGATCCGCCGCGGCTCACCGTCCTGGGCCCCGGCCTGTCGGAGGAGCTCGTCCTCCGCGCGTTCCCGGCGGGGCTCCGCCCGCGCGTCACCGTCGTCCCGCGCGTGGGGGAGGACGAGGTGATGCGCCACTACCGCGAGCACGACGCGCTGGTGATGTGCTCCACCTACGAGGGGTTCGGGATGGTGGTCGTCGAGGCCATGAGCCAGCGCCTCCCCGTCGTCGCCACCCCCGTCGGCTGCGCGCCGATGCTGATCCGCGACGGCGACAACGGCCTCCTCGTCCCCCCTCGCGACGCCGACGCCCTCGCGCGCGCCATTCGCCGGATTCTCGCGGACGACACGCTGCGTCGCACGATGGCCGAGCGCGCCTTCGAGACGGTGCGCGGGATGACGTGGGCGGCGACCGCGGCGCGGACGGTGGAGGTGTACGAGGCGGCCATCCAGGCGGCGCGTAGCGCGAAACCCTGACCTGTCATTCCGAGCGAAGCCGAGGAATCCAGCCGGGGCCGCACGCTCGCCCGCTTCTGCGCCCGGAAGCCGGCCCCGCCGCTGGCGGAGTAGATTCCTCGGGCGCCGCCGGGCGTCTGCGCGGTGGAGGGTCCGGCGATGCGGCGCCGCTCGGAACGACAGTCCACGGTCCTGCCGCAACCCCTTGCGCCGACGCGGTTTCGGTATATCGTTCGCACCGTCCTCCGTCTCCTCGCCCTCCCGACCTTCCCGAATGATCCCGTCCAGCGTGCAGCGGCTCTCCGGCTGGGGGCGCCACCCGGTGCAGACGTGCCGCGTCTGGCGCCCGGAGAAGGTGGCGGAGCTGCGCGAGGTGATGGCGGCGCGGCCGGAGGGCGGCATCGTGTCGCGGGGGCTGGGGCGGGCGTACGGCGACGCGGCGCTCAACGAGGGCGGCGGCGTGGTGTCGCACCTCCGGCTGAACCGGATGCTCGGCTTCGACCCGGCCACGGGCGCGCTGGAGTGCGAGGCGGGGGTGAGCTTCGGCGAGATCGTCGACGCCTTCCTCCCCCGCGGCTGGTTCCTTCCCGTCACCCCGGGGACCAAGCACGCCACCGTCGGCGGCGCCCTCGCCTGCGACGTCCACGGGAAGAACCACCACCGCGACGGCACCCTCGCGACGTTCGTCGACCGCTTCCGCCTCCTCACCCCCGCGCGCGGCGTGCTGGAGTGCTCGCGCGAGGAGAACGCCGACGTCTTCTGGGCCACGCTGGGCGGGATGGGGCTCACGGGGGCGATCCTCAGCGCCACGATCCGCCTCCTCCCCGTCGAGTCGTCCCGCGTGGTCGTCGACACGGCGCGGACGCGCGGCCTCGACGAGGCGCTCGAGCGCTTCGCGGAGGACGACGCGCGCTACCGCTATTCGGTGGCGTGGATCGACACGCTGGCGACGGGCGCCGCGCTGGGCCGCGGCGTCCTCCTCCGCGGCGACCACGCCCCCGCCGCGCGCGCGGGCGCCGAGCCGCTGGCGTGGAAGCCGCGCCGGGCCGCGCCGGTGCCCTTCGACGCGCCGCCGGGGCTGCTGAACCGCTTCACGGTGGGCGCCTTCAACCGCGTCTACCACGCGGCGCATCCGGATCGACAGGGGACGCTCGCCGGGATCGACCCCTTCTTCTACCCGCTCGACCGGCTCCGCGACTGGAACCGGCTGTACGGGAAGCGCGGCCTGGCGCAGTACCAGGCCGTGGTGCCGCTGGAGGCCACGGCGGCGCTCGCCGCGCTCCTGGAGCGGATCGCCCGCTCGCGGCGCGCGTCGTTCCTCGCCGTCCTCAAGCGCTTCGGCCCCGCCAACCCGGCGCCGCTCTCCTTCCCCATCCCCGGCTACACCCTCGCGCTCGACTTCCCCGTCGCCTCGGGGCTGGACGAGATGCTCCGCGAGCTCGACCGCACCGTCGTGGACGCCGGCGGGCGCGTGTACCTGGCGAAGGACGCCGCGCTCGACGCCGCCACCTTCGCGGCCATGTACCCGCGCGCGGGCGAGTTCCGGGAAGTGCGCGGCCGCCTCGACCCCGACGGCGTGCTGGCGTCGTCGCTGGCGCGGAGGGTGGGGCTTGTCTGACCGGGCCGTCGTCCTCGTCGCCGGCGCCACCTCGGCCATCGCCCGGGCCGCGGCGGTCGAGCTGGCGCGCGCGGGCTACGGGCTGGTGCTCGCCGCGCGCGACGTCGAGGAGGCCCGCGCCCTCGCCGCCGACCTCCGGCTCCGCCACGGCGCCCAGGCGGAAGCGGTGGAGCTGGACGCGCTCGCCTTCGACACCCACCCGCGCCTCGTCGCCGACCTCGTCGCGAAGCACGGGGATTCGCTCGAAGGGGCGCTGGTCGCCTTCGGCTACGGGGGCGACGCGGCGCGGGCGCGGGAAGACTTCGCCGAGGCGCGGCGGATCGTCGACACCAACTTCACGGCGTGCGTCTCGCTGCTGACGCCGCTGGCCGAGCACCTGGAGCGGCGCGGGCGCGGCTTCCTCTGCGTCGTCTCGTCGGTGGCGGGGGAGCGGGGGCGGCAGAGCAACTACGTCTACGGCGCGGCCAAGGGCGGGCTCACCGTCTTCCTCCAGGGGCTGCGCAACCGCCTCTTCCACGCGGGGGTGCGGGTGATCACCGTCAACCCCGGCTTCGTGGACACGCGGATGACCTTCGGGAAGCCCGGCACCTTCCTCGTCGCGCCCCCCGAGGCGGTGGCGCGGGGAATCGTCCGGTCGATCGCGCGGGGGCGGGACGTGGTGTACCTTCCCGGCTTCTGGCGCCCGGTGATGTTCGCCATCCGCTCCATCCCCGAGGCGGTGTTCAAGCGGATGAAGATGTGAGAGGCGGGCCCGGGCGCGTCGCCTCAGCGATGAATCGCGCGTCTACATTGATTCGCGCGGGCACGCTCAACCGCGCGTCGCGTCCGAATCTCTCCTCCGAAATCCTCCGATTCCTTCCCCGATGCACGTCGCCGAGCCGCAGCCGCAGACCGACACACGCACCGCCGGGGCGCCGCCGCCCTCGGCGGGAGGCGCGCTGGCGCGGCTGGTGCGGCCGCGGCAGTGGATCAAGAACGCCTTCGTGCTGGCGCCGACGGTGTTCGCGGGGCTGTACCTCGACCCGCCGTCGGTGCTCCGCGCCGTGGTGGCGGTGGCGCTCTTCTGCGTGGCGGCGTCGGCGGTGTACGTCTTCAACGACCTGGCCGACCTGGAGACCGACCGCCTCCACCCGGTCAAGCGCCTCACCCGCCCGCTGGCCTCGGGCGCCGTCTCCGCCGCCACCGCGCGCGCGGTGCTCGGCGTCCTGGTCGCGCTCCTCTGCGCAGGGCTGGTGGCGCTCCCGGCCGTCGCGCTCCCCATCGCCGCCTACATCGCGCTCAACGCGGCGTACACGCTGCGGCTCAAGCACGTGGCGGTGGTGGACCTCTTCTGCATCGCCAGCGGCTTCGTGCTGCGGGTGTACGCGGGGGCCGAGGCGGTGGGCGTGCCGCTGAGCTCGTGGATGCTGATCACCACGCTGTCGCTGGCGCTCTACCTGGCGGCGGTGAAGCGTCGGCAGGAGCTGGCCACCAGCGGGGCCGAGGCGCGCCGGGTGCTGGGCGCCTACACGGTGGGCCTCCTCGACGGCTACGCGCAGACGGCGGCCAGCGCCTCCATCGTCTTCTACTCGCTCTACGTCATCGACGTCCGCCCGGAGCTGGCGGTGACGGTGCCGCTGGTGCTGCTGGGGATCTTCCGCTACTCGTATCTCGTGCAGTCGCGCAACCTGGGCGAGTCGCCCACCGAGGCGCTCTGGAACGACCTCCCGCTCATCCTCACCATCGTGGCCTGGTGCGTCGTGGCCGTCTACCAGCTCTGGCCGGGGGCCGCGTGAGCACGCTCGCCGAGCGCCCCGCCGTGATTCGTCCCTCGTCCTCCGCCGAAGCGCGTCGCGGGCCCGACGCCCTCTTCCTGGCGCTCGTCGCCGCGTTCGCCGCGTACGCGCTGGCGCTGGTGTGGCGGACGAGCTTCGTGGTGGATGGCGAGCGGTACTTCACGCTCTTCGACGACGCCATGATCTCCATGCGCTACGCCCGCAACCTGGCCGAGGGGCACGGGCTGGTGTGGAACGCGGGTGGCGAGCGCGTCGAGGGGATCACCAACCCGCTCTGGACCTTCTGGATGGCGGCGCTGCACGCGCTCCCGCTGGCGCGCGCGAAGGTCTCCCTCGCGGTGCAGCTGAGCTCGCTCGCGCTCCTGGTCGCCAACCTCTTCGTCGTCCGCGCGCTGGCGCTGCGCCTCTCCGGCGGCTCGCGGGCGGTGGCGCTGGGGGCGGCGGCGCTGGTCGCCACCTATCTCCCGCTCAACAACTGGGCGCTCCAGGGGATGGAGGTGGGGCTCGCCGCCCTCTTGGTGAGCGCGGCGGCGCTGGCGGCGCTCCGCGCGCTGGACGAGGACCGCTTCCCCACGGCGGCGTACGCCCTCCTCGGCGTCGGCACCTTCGTCCGCCCCGACATGGTGGTGCCGCTCCTCGCCGTCTGGGGCTTCCTCGTCCTCGCCGACGGCCCACGCCGCCGCCGTCACCTCGTCACCGGCCTGACTGTCTTCGTCGCCTGCGTCGCCTTGCAGACGGGGCTGCGCGTGTGGTACTACGGCGATCCGCTGCCGAACACGTACTACCTGAAGATGACGGGCTACCCGCTCCTCCCGCGGATCACGCGGGGGGCGTGGGCGCTGGCGAGCATGGCGTGGTACGCCAACCCGCTCCTCTTCCTGGCGCCGCTCGCTCTCCTCCTCTTCCGCCGCGACCGCGCGGTGCTCCTCCTCGCCGCGCTGGTCGCCGCGCAGATGGCGTACAGCGTCTACGTCGGCGGCGACGCGTGGGAGTGGTGGGGCGGGGCCAACCGCTACGTCAGCGTGGTGATGCCGCTCTTCCTCGTCCTCCTCGCCCTGGCCCTCCACGGCGCGCTCGCCGCCGCGCTGGGACGGGCGACGGTCCGGGGACGGCCGGTCGGTCCTCGCTGGACGGCGCTCGCCTGGATCGGCGCCGTCGCCTTCGCGGCGGTGAGCCTGAACGCGCTGAAGGGGCCGCGCTCGCTGGGCGAGTGGCTGGGCGCCACGCCGCCCATGCACGCGCGCGACAACGCGCAGATGGCGCGGGTGGGCCTCTGGCTGGCGCGCCACACGCCGCCGGAAACGACGGTGGCGGTGCGGTGGGCGGGCGCCCTCCCGTACTTCGCCGATCGCCCGTCCATCGACCTCCTGGGGAAGTCGGACCGGCGCGTGGCGCGGCTCCCGATGATCGGGCCGCCCACGGGGCTCCACCGCTGGGTGGGCTTCTGGCCGGGGCACCTCAAGTGGGACTACGCCTGGTCCATCGGCGCCCTCCGCCCCGACGTGGTCTTCAACCCCAGCTACGACGCGCCGCTCCTGGAGGCGCTCCGCGGCTATCATCCTGTGACGGTGGAAGGCCAGACGGTGTACGTCCGCGACGGGCTCTCCTTCCCGGGCGCTTAGATGACGGAGGGCCTCACCGTCGGCATCGGGACGCGCGACCGCCCCGACTCGCTCGTGCGCTGCCTCCGCTCCTTGCGCGAGATCGGCGCGGCGCTGGCCGGGGTGATCGTGGTCGACGACGGGTCGGAGCCGCCGCTGGAGCCCGGCGTCCGCGCGGCGCTGGGGGAGGACGCGCCGCCGGGGCTCCGCTTCATCCGCGTCGAGCGGAGCCGCGGCGTCTCCGCTGGCCGCAACACCATCGCCCGCGAGGCGCGCACCGAGTGGGTGCTGAACCTCGACGACGACACGGTGGTCGTCTCCGGCGACGGCGTCCGCGACGCGCTCGGGGTGATGCGCGCCGACCCGCGGGTGGGGGTGGTGGCCCTCGCGCAGGCGGACGCGGCGGGCGAGGCGTGGCCGCACGGGCAGCCGGCGCCGGTCGCGGTCCCCAGCTACGTGGCCGCCTTCATCGGCTTCGCGCACCTGGTGCGGCGGAGCGCGTTCCTGGGCGTGGGCGGCTTCCAGGAGCGGCTGGGGATCAACGGCGAGGAGAAGGAGCTGTCGCTGCGGCTGTGGGACGCGGGGTGGACCGTCGTCTACCTCCCCCACGCCCGCGTGGCGCACCTGGCCGACCCCGGCGGGCGCGACCCGCGGCGCTACCTCCACCAGGTGGTGCGCAACGACGTGCTGGCGAGCGTCCTCAACCTCCCCCTCCCGCTGGCGGCGGCCGGCGCGGCGGTCCGCCTCCTCCGCTACTTCCCCATGCGGCGCGGGTGGAAGATCGACGATCCCGGCGGCTTCGCGCGCGTCGTCCGCGCGCTCGCGGGTGAGCTCCCGGGGGCGCTCCGCGAGCGGAAGCCGGTGAAGCTGTCGACGCTGCGGAAGTGGCGCGCGCTCGTCCGCCGCCCGCCGCCGTACACCGGTCCTTCGGGCGAGGCGCCGTGAGCCGTCCGCTGCGGCTGCTCACCGTCGGCCACTCGTACGTCGTCGCCGCCAACCGCCGGCTGGCGCACGAGATGGCCGTCGCCGGGGCGGGGGCGTGGGAGGTGACCGCCGTCGCCCCGGCCCGCTTCCACGCGGACCTGGGCCCGGTGGCGCTGGAGCCGATGGAGGGCGAAGCCTGCCGCCTGGAAAGCGTCCCCGTGCGCTTCGACCGGCGCGCGCATACGATGCTGTACGGCCGCCGCCTGCGCGAAGTCCTCCGCGAGGGGTGGGACGTGGTGCACGTGTGGGAAGAGCCGTTCGTCCTCTCCGCGCTCCAGGTGGCGCGGTGGGCGCCGTCCGACGCCGCGGTCGTCTTCGCCACCTTCCAGAACCTCCCGAAGCGCTATCCGCCCCCCTTCTCCTGGGCCGAGCGCGCGGCGATGCGCCGGGCGGACGGGTGGATCGCCTTCGGCCGCGGCGTCGAGACCGCGCTGCGCGATCGCCGCGGCTATCGCGACCGCCCGCACCGCGTGATCCCGCCCGGCGTCGACGTCGCGCGCATCCGCCCCCACGCCGACGCGCGCCGCAGGATTAGCGAAGGGCTGGGATGGACGGACGAGGGCCCGCCCGTCGTCGGCTACCTCGGCCGCTTCGTCCCGGAGAAGGGGATCGGGACGATGACGAGCGCGCTGGATCAGACCGACGGATGGCGCGCGCTCTTCGTGGGCGGAGGACCGGAAGAGGAGTCGATCCGGCGATGGTCTTCTTCATCCCCCGATCGCGTCCGCGTCGTCACCGGCGTAAAGCACGACGCGGTGCCGGACTGGCTGAGCGCGATGGACGTCCTCTGCGCGCCGAGCCTCACCACGCCGCGGTGGAAGGAGCAGTTCGGGCGGATGCTGACCGAAGCGATGGCCTGCGGCGTCCCCGTCGTCGCCTCCGACAGCGGCGAGATCCCCCACGTCGTCGGCGACGCGGGCGGCGTCGTCCCCGAAGGCGACCCCGGCGCGCTCGCCGCCGTGCTGCGCGACCTGGTCGGGCACCCGGAGCGCCGCGCCGATCTTTCGCGCCGCGGACTGGCCCGGGCGCACGCCGAGTTCGCCCTCCCCGCCGTCGCTCGCCGTCACCTCGACTTCTTCGCGGATTTGGTCGACCAGAAGCGGGGGCGGCGATGAGCGACGCGCGGCTGGAGGAGGGCGCCTACGCGCGCCGCCAGCTCTTCGGCGCGCTCCGGCTCCTGCGGTGGAGCCACGGGAGCCGCTTCCGCGTGGCGCGCGACCTCGTGGCCCCGTACGCGGGCCGTCGCCTGCTGGACTACGGCTGCGGCGACGGGACCTTCCTGGCCACCGTGCGCGACCTCTTCCCCCGCGCCGTCGGCGCCGAGGTCGACCCCGCGCTGGCGGCGGAGACGGCGGCGCGCTTCGCGGGGGAAGAGGGGATGTCGTTCGTCCACGTCTCCGCGCTCGCCGCCGAGCCCGCGGGGAGCTTCGGCGCCGCGGTGTGCATGGAGGTGCTGGAGCACTGCACGGCCGAGACGGTCGACGCCGTCCTCGCGGACCTGCGGCGCCTCCTCGCCCCCGACGGCGTCCTGGTCGTCAGCGTCCCGGTGGAGACCGGACCCGCGCTGGTGGGGAAGCAGCTCTACCGCGCCCTCGCCGCCCGCCGCGGGCTCGAGGGGTACCGCGACCGCGAGCGCTACGCCCCGGCCGAGCTGGCGCGGATGCTCTTCGCGGGCGCGGGGACGGCGATCGAGCGCCCCGTCTACCGCACCCGCTTCGCCTCGGGCGAGGCCAACGTCTACCACGGGCACAAGGGGTTCAACTGGCGCGCGCTGGAGCGCCGCCTCCGCGCCGGCTTCGACGTGCGGGAGAGGCGCTTCTCGCCGCTCCCCCTCTTCCGCGGGCTCCTCAACAGCCAGGCCTGGTTCGTATGCACCCCGAAGCGTTGACCGAGCCCCGCGCCGCGCGGGCGGCGGACGGCGATCCGCCCGTCCGCGTGGGCATCGTCTGCGACTACCCGGACGAGGGGTGGCCCAGCATGGACCTGGCGGGCGAGCTCCTGGCGCTGGGGCTGGAGACCTACGCCGCCCCCGAGTTCGTCCCGGTCGTTCTCCGTCCCCCCATGCCCCGGCTGGCGCGCCGCCTCGGCTCCTCGCGGCTGGCGCTCAACGCCGACCGCTGCGTCGGCCGCTACCTCACCTACCCGCGGTGGCTGGAGAAGCTGCGCCACAAGCCGGACCTCTTCCACGTCGTCGACCACAGCTACGCGCACCTGGTGCACGCGCTCCCGGCCGGGCGCACCGTCGTCACCTGCCACGACCTCGACGCCTTCCGCTCCATCCTCGAGCCCCAGCGCGAGCCACGCCCGTACTGGTTCAGGAAGGTGATGGAGCAGGCGCTCACCGGCCTCCGGCGCGCGGCCCACGTCGTCTGCGACACCTCCGTGATCCGCCGCCGCCTCGTCGTCCGCGGCGTCCTCCCGTGGGAGCGCATCTCCGTCGTCCCCCTCCCCGTGCACCCCGACTTCGCGGCCGGCCCCGACCCCGTGGCCGACGCCGAGGCCGCGCGCCTCCTGGGGCCGCCCGACCCGCGCCGCCCCGACCTCCTCCACGTGGGAAGCACGGTGCCGCGCAAGCGCATCCCCTTCCTCCTCCACGTCTTCGCGGGGCTCCGCCGCCGCTGGCCCGACGCCCGGCTGGTGCGCGTGGGCGGGCCGATGACCGACCGCCAGCGCGAGGTCGCCCGCGACCTGGGGGTCGAGGACGCCGTGCTGGAGCTTCCCCGGCTGGAGCGCCCCGTCCTCGCCGCCGTCTACCGGCGCGCGGCGCTCGTCCTCGCCCCGTCGGGGCGCGAGGGGTTCGGGCTCCCGCTGGTGGAGGCGATGGCGTGCGGGACGCCGGTGGTCGCCTCCTCCCTCCGCGTCTTCCGCGAGGTGGGGGGCGAGGCGGTGATCTACCGGCACCTGAAAGACCGCCAGGGGTGGGTGGACGCCGTCGACTCCGCCCTCTGGACCGGGCGCGACCCGCGCGAGGCGTCGCGCCGCCGCGACTTCCTCCTGGAGCGCGCGGAGCGCTTCGGGCTGGAGGCGTACGCCCGGCGCCTCGTCCGCGTCTACCGCCGCCTGGAGCGATGACGGAGCGCCTCCGCGTCCTCCACGTCGGCAAGTTCTACCCGCCCCACCGCGGGGGGATGGAGAGCCACCTCGAGCTCCTCTGCCGCCGCCTGGCCGCCGAGGTGGACGTCGAGGTCGTCGTCTCCAGCGACGGGCGCCGGACGGTGCGCGAGACGGTCGACGGCGTCCCCGTCACCCGCGTGGGCACCGTCGCCACCCTCGCCTCCGCCTCCGTCTCCCCCGGCCTCGTCCAGGCGATCCGCCGGAGCCCCGCCGACGTGGTGCACTTCCATCATCCCAACCCCACGGCCGTCCTGGCCTACCTGGCGAGCGGCCACCCGGGGCGGCTGGTGGTCACCTACCACAGCGACATCGTCCGCCAGAAGCTCCTCGGCGCCCTCTTCGACCCCGTCCTCCACCGCTTCCTCCGCCGCGCCGACGCCATCCTCGCCTCCTCCCCGAACTACGCGGCCGGCTCCCCCGTCCTCCGGCGCCACGCCGCGCGCGTCCACGTCGTTCCCTTCGGCGTCGACGCCGACCGCTTCGCGCACGCCCCCGAAGCCGCGCGGGAGGTGCGGGCGCGCTACGGCCCGCGGATCGTCCTCGCGGTCGGGAGGCTGGTCTACTACAAGGGGTTCGACTACCTTGTCCGGGCGATGGCCCAGGTGGACGCGACGCTGGTGATCGTGGGCGACGGCCCCCTGCGCGGCGACCTCGAGCGCGCGGCGCGCGAGGCCGGCGCGGAGGGCCGGGTCCGCTTCGCGGGCGAGGCGCCGGATCTCCTCCCCTACTACCACGCGGCGGACGTCTTCGTCCTCCCCTCGGTGGCGCGGAGCGAGGCGTTCGGGATCGCGCAGCTGGAGGCGATGGCGTGCGGCGTCCCGGTGGTGAACACCGCGCTGGAGACCGGCGTCCCCTTCGTCTCGCCCCACGGCGTCACCGGCCTCACCGTGCCGCCCGCCGACGCGTCCGCCCTCGCGGCGGCCATCGGCACGCTCCTGGCCGACCCGGCGCTCCGCGCGCGCCTCGGCGCGGCCGGGCGCGAGCGGGCCCGGGGCGAGCTGGGAGTCGAGCGGATGGTCCGCCGCACCCTCGACGTCTACCGCGCCGCCGCCGGGCGCGCCCTTCCATCCTGACCGTTCCCGAATGACATCCGCTGGACCGCAGCACGATCCGTCCTCCCCGGCCGAGCGCGACGTCTCGCCCCCCTTCTGGCGCTCCCGCCGCGTCCTGGTCACCGGCGGCGGCGGCTTCCTGGGCTCGCACGTCGTCGAGCGGCTGCGCGCCGCCGGCGCCGCCGAGGTCTTCGTCCCCCGCCGCGAGGCGTACGACCTGACGCGCCAGGAGGCGGTGGAGCGGGTCTTCAACGACGCATCTCCCGACGTGGTGATGCACCTGGCCGCCGAAGTCGGGGGGATCGGGGCCAACCGCGCGGCGCCGGGGCGCTTCTTCTACGCCAACGCCGTGATGGGCATCCACCTGATCGAGGAGGCCCGCCTCCGCGGCGTCGAGAAGGTGGTGCAGGTGGGGACGGTGTGCGCCTACCCCAAGTTCACCCCCGTCCCCTTCCGCGAGGACGACCTCTGGATCGGGTACCCCGAGGAGACCAACGCCCCGTACGGGATCGCCAAGAAGGCGCTCCTGGTGCAGCTCCAGGCGTACCGCCAGCAGTACGGCTTCAACGGGATCTACCTCCTCCCCACCAACCTCTACGGCCCGCGCGACAACTTCGACCCGGCCACCTCGCACGTGATCCCCGCGCTGATCCGCCGGGTGCTGGAGGCGAAGCGCGCCGGGGCGGGGGAGATCACCATCTGGGGCACCGGCCGGGCCTCGCGCGAGTTCCTCTACGTCGACGACTGCGCCCGCGCCCTCCTGCTGGCCGCCGAGCACTACGACGGGGCGGAACCGGTGAACGTCGGGATCGGTACCGAGGTCCGGATCTCCGAGCTGGCCGCCGCCATCGCCGGGATCGTGGGCTTCGAGGGGCGCTTCGTCTACGACACCGCCCAGCCCGACGGCCAGCCCCGCCGCTCCCTCGACACCTCCCGCGCCCTGGACGCCTTCGGCTTCCAGGCCCGCGTCCAGCTCCGCGACGGGCTGGAGCGGACGGTGGAGTGGTACCTGGCGCAGGGCGGGTAGGGCGGGGGACTCGGACCGGCGGGATCGGGATCGGGATTCGGGGGATTCGGGGGTGGTTCGACCGGCTCGCGTCGAATGCCGCGGCCTCCGCGGGCCCCCCTCCCCCGACCCCTCCCCCCGCGCGCAGTGGGCGTGCGTGGTGAGGGGAGGGCTTCATCCCGATCCGCGACTTCCATGCTGTTCTCCCCCTCTCCCAGGGGTTGGGAGAGGGGGCCGGGGGGGGAGGGCCGCCGGGGCCGGCGCGCGCACCGCTGCCCATCGGCCCCACGGAACCCCCCGAAGCGCCGCCCTCCGCGCCGGCGCCGGCGCTCCGCCCGGGCGACCGTTCCTGCGCGAATGGCGCGAAGGGGCCGGGGACGTTCCGTAAGTTCGGGTAAGCTGTTATATTCCAACGCGATATACCTTCCCGTGTGACGTCGTCCGCGCCCCGGTGGTCCCGGTCCGGCGCGGGCGAGATCTCCCGCAATCCAGATCCGGAAGGCTCCGTGTCCGAGCTGACGCCCCCCCAACGGCTTCTCCCCGAGGTCTCCGAGCGCGCGCACCGCGTGCCGGTGCTCCGGTCGTCGCTGACGCCCGGGGCCGACGCCGCGCGCGGCCCCGAGGGGATCCCCCTGCGCGAGTACATGACCGCGCTGCGGCGCTACCTGTGGCTGGTGATCGGCGCCGTCGCCGTCTCGGTGGGGGTGGCCGTCTACAAGCTGCGGCAGGAGCTCCCGCTCTACGTCTCCAGCACGGCCATCCGCCTCGTCGACCCCAAGGTCCCCATGTCGGGCGACCTGGAGGCGGGGACGACCACCGACCAGTACGTGGGGTGGTACACCGACCCCATCCTCTCGCAGATCCAGGTGCTGCGCAGCCGCGCCGTCGCCGGCGCCGCCGTCGACACGCTGGGGCTCCAGTTCCGCCCGCAGGACCCCACCTTCCCCCGCGGCACCATCGCCCGCGTCGACGTCAACTCGGCCGCCCGCCCCGGCGACACCGTCGCGGTGGCCTTCGGCGCGCGCGAGGTCCGCGCCCGCGTGGCCGGGCGCGAGGTGCGCGCGGCGTACGGGACCCCGCTGGAGCTTCCGGGGGTCCGCGTCACCTTCGCGGCCAAGCCGCCGGTCGCCACCGCCCGCTTCGACGTCGTCTCGCGCGACGACGCGGTGGGGGCCGTCCTGGGGGGGCTCCAGACCAAGCCGCGGGAGATGACCAACGTCATCGACATCGCCTACCTCACCCACGACCCGCACCTGGCCCGCCAGGTGGCCGACGCGGTGGCCGAGGCGTTCCAGCGCCTCAGCGCCGAGTCGGCGCAGCAGGAGTCGCGGCGGCGCCGGCTCTTCATCCAGGAGCAGCTGCGGAGCACCGACTCGCTCCTGATGCGGGCGCAGTACGAGCTCTCGGCCTTCCGGAAGAGCGTCCAGGCCTTCAGCCCCCGCGAGAAGTTCCGCTCCACCCAGGAGGGGATGGCCGGGCTCAAGCTCCAGCGCGAGGCGCTCGACCAGGAGCGGCGGATCTACGAGCAGATGGGCGCCGAGCTCGGCGCCGACCGGGGCCGCGAGGGGGCCGAGCAGATCGCCGCGCTCGCCGCCTCTCCGCAGGTGGCCTCCAACGGCGGCGTGGTGGCGCTCTACGAGCAGCTGATCCGCTACCAGACCACCCGCGACTCGGTGACCACCGGCCAGTGGTCGCGCGCGGCCAGCAACCCCGACGTGGAGCGCCTCGACTCGCTGATCCAGACCTCCAGGTCGCGGCTGGTGCGCGCGGTGCAGGCCCGCAGCGCCGCCCTGGCCGGGCAGACGCGGGTGATCGACGAGCTGATGGCCGCCGACGCCGCCGACATCCGCGCCCTCCCCGACGCCGAGGCCGAGGAGCAGCGGCTGGGGCGCCACGTGGAGACGCTGCAGACGCTGGTCGACGACCTCCTCCGCGAGCAGCAGAAGGCGCGGATCGACGAGGCGGTCGAGGCCGGGCAGGTGGAGATCGTCGACCACGCCGTCCTCCCCGCGGGGCCGATGGGGAGCGGGGCGAAGAAGCGCCTCCTCTTCGCCCTCCTGGTGGGGCTCCTCCTGGGCGGCGGCGGCGCGCTCGTCCTCGACCGGCTGAACACGACGCTCCTGCGGCGCGAGGAGGTGGAGAGCTACCTCCACGTGCCCACGCTGGCCATCATCCCCCGGGTCGGCCCCGAGGGCGAGGGGCGGCGGCGGCTGAAGCTCCCCTCGCGGGCGCTGGCGCTGGCGCGGCGCGGGCAGGAGCCGGCGACGGCGCTGATCACCGCCAGCGACCTCCACTCGGCGGCGTCGCAGGCGTACCGGAAGCTCCGGACGCACCTGATCTTCTCGGCGGCCGGCGCGCCGATGCGGACGCTGGCGGTCACCAGCCCGGCGGCGTCGGAGGGGAAGAGCACGGTGTCGGCCAACCTGGCCGTCACCTTCGCCCAGCAGCACATGCGCGTCCTCCTGATCGACGGCGACCTCCGCCGCTCGCGGCTGCACGGGGTCTTCGGCACGCCGCGCCTCCCGGGGCTCACCGAGGTGCTGACCGCGCAGTCGCCGCTGGACGAGGCGGTGCGCCCCACGCAGGTGGAGGGGCTGTCGCTCCTCCCGGCCGGGGCGCTGGTCCCGAACGTCTCGGAGCTCCTGGGCGGCGCGGCGATGCGCGACCTCCTGGCGCGGCTCTCGGAGGCGTTCGACGTGGTGATCGTCGACACCCCCCCGGTGCAGGCCGCGGCCGACGCCGAGATCCTGGGGATGCAGACCGACGCGGTGCTGATGGTGGTGCGCGCCGGCCAGACGGAGCGCCAGTCGGCCCAGTACGCGGTGCAGCAGCTCCGCGCCATCGGGGCCCGCCTGGTCGGTGCCGTCCTCAACGACCCCGACGAGCGCGTCCCCGGCTATGGCCGCTACGCCTACTACTACGACTACCACGCCCCGGCGCAGGCGTAAGCCGCCCGCCGGACGGCGCGGGAGCCGGAGAACGACGACGGGCCCCTCCACTCGCGGAGGGGCCCGT
>DATACF010000651.1:0-5467 GCA_036259235.1 Longimicrobium sp.
GCGCTCCAATTCAGCCTGGTCTCCGTCGCGCAACTTGATTGTGCGAATTGGCATTGGCATGTCGAGCAATGTAATACTCGGCAGACCAAAATGCACGACATTTCAGTGGCAGTACACTAGTGCGTTAGTGCGTTAGTGCGCTTGGGTTCGGTGGAGGCGACGGGGGAGAGGTCGTAAGTCGCGGATCGGGATGACGTTCTCTCCTCACCACGCACGCCCACCGCGTGCGGGGGGAGGGGGGCGCGCGGAGCTCGAGGCATGCGATGAAGCCCGTCGAACCGGATCGAAGTTGAGCGGAGGGACACGCACGGAGTCCGCCGTTCGAAGTTTGCCGTCGCCGTTCCCCCGGCCCAGAGAAAAAGTCCCCCTCCCGCACACACACGGGAGGGGGACTTCTGCCTTTCGCCGAGGCCGCGCGCTTACGCCGCCCGGAGGAGGTCCCCGAAGGTCGGCGCCACGCGCACCGGGCAGTTGCCGTTGACCGACGGGACGCCCGCGCCGCCGACGACTACCGACGTCTCGCGCGGGGCCAGGCTCCGGAGCGCCGCGGCGAACTCGTGGAAGACGTCGTGGTCCATCCGCATCACCACCGAGGTGCAGAGCATGGCCGGCTTCCGCTCGCGGACCACGCGGCGCATCTCCTCGAGCGGGACGTCGGCGCCCAGGTAGAGGACCCGGAAGCCGTGCGCGGCCAGGAGCACCGCCAGCCCCAGGAGCCCCAGCTCGTGCCGGTCGCCCGGGGGGCCGGCCACCACCGTCTCGGGGCCGGGCGCCGCGCCGCTGTCGAGCTCGGCCATCATCCCCGCCAGCTTCTCGCGGACGAACGCCGAGGCGAAGTGCTCCTGCGCGATCACCGCCCCCCCCATCTCCCACAGGTCGCCGATCTCGCGCATCACCGGGAGGAGCACCTCCTCGGTCCGCCGCTCGGGCGGGAGGCCGCTCACCCGGTCGTAGACGGTGAGCGCGGTGTTCCGGTCGAGCTTGAGGAGCGCGTCGCGGAGCTCGGTGCGGACCTGGGCCAGCGCGTGGGGGGCGACGTCGGCGGCCACCGGCGCGGTGCCGCGGCGGACGCGGGCGATGGCCTCGCCGATCGTGAGCCCCTCGTCGGTGAGGCGCTTGATCCGCGTGAGCATGGCCACGTCGTCGTCGGTGTAGACGCGGTACCCCGAGTCGGTCCGCCCGGGGGCGATGAGGTTGTAGCGGCGCTCCCAGGCGCGGAGCGTGGCGGGATTGATCCCCGTGAGGTGGGCGACGCGCTTGATCCGGTAGCTCATACCCGGCCGGTGTTGCAGGTGTCGTCTTCTACGTCATGAGTCCGCTCCCGGCAGGCCCCTCAAGGGGCAGTGGAGGGAGCGGTCGTGCGCCCAGCGCGGGGTCGCCCCCCGCATCTCGGGACGGGCGGCGGCGGCCAGCGCCCGCGCGCCCCAGACCAGCTTCTCGTGCCACGGGACCACCGTCCGCCCGGAGAGCGCGTCGTACCGCCGCCGCGCCAGCCGCACGCCGATGGCGCGGTAGACCCGGCTCGCCACCAGGATCGCCGGCCGGACGCGGGGCGGGAGGTCGCGCATCCCCCCGTCGGCGCTCCGGTAGTAGCCGTCGGCCAGCTCCAGCAGCTGCTTCACCACCCGCGCCACCCCGGCCGCCGGGGCGGCGCCCCGCGCCACGGCCTCGGGGTCGACCCCCGCCCGCCGCAGCCGGGAGGCGGGGAGGTAGACGCGGTCCCTCTCCGCGTCCTCGGCCACGTCGCGCGCGATGTTGGTCAGCTGCATCGCGATGCCGAGGTCCACCGCGTGGGGGAGCGCCTCGCGCCGCCGCACGCCGAGGACCGCGCACATCATCAGCCCCACCGTCGACGCCACCCGGTAGCAGTAGCGCACCAGCTCGGCGTCGGTCCGCACCCGCACGGGGCCCAGGTCGCCGCGGACCCCCCGGACCAGCTCGGCCGCGCTCTCCAGGGGGAGGTCGAGCCGCCCGGCCACGGCCCGGAACTCCGCGATCAAGGGTCGTGCCGCAGCTTTTCCCAGAAGTTCATTGGACAGACCCTGTAGCGCAAGGTCCGCCGCCACCGGATCGGCCGCCTCGTCGGCGGCGTCGTCCACCAGCCGGCAGAAGGCGTACACGATGGCCGCGTCGTCGCGCACCTCCCGGGGCAGCAGGAGCGACGCCCACCAGAAGGTGCGCGCCTTCTCGCGGAAGACGGCGTGCGCGGGGGCCAGGACCTCGGGCGGGCTCACGCGGGGACCGTCCTTTCTTCCGCCCGCGCGGCGGCCCGGCGGTCGCTGGACGGGGGGACGGGGAGCGGGTCGGGCGGCGGCGGGACGAGGCGCTCCACCACCTTGGCGGTCGACAGCACGCCCGGCACGCCCGCGCCGGGGTGCGTCCCGGCGCCCACGAAGTAGAGCCCGTCGAAGTGCGGCGAGCGGTTGTGGTAGCGGAAGTACGCCGACTGCGCCAGCCGCGGCTCGATCCCGAACCCCGCGCCGTGCGTGGAGCGGAGCGTGTCGCGGAAGTAGTGGGGCGTGACGTGGAACTGCGTCACCAGGTTGTCGCGAAAGTCCGGGAGGTACGACGCGTCCAGGTGGTCGAGGATGCGGTCGAAGTACGCCGGGCCCACCGTCTCCCAGTCGATCCCCGCCTGCGTGTTGGGCACCGGCGAGAGGACGTAGAAGGTCTCGCACCCCGGCGGCCCCAGCGAGGGGTCGGTGCGGGTGGGGGCGTGGAGATAGAGCGAGAAGTCGTCCGCCAGCACCTTGCGGTCGAAGATGTCGCGGAGGAGCTCGCGGTAGCGCGGGCCCAGGAGGATGGTGTGGTGCGCCAGCCCCGGGTACGTCTTCCGCGTCCCGAAGTACCCCACGAAGAGCCCCATCGAGTACCGCCGCGTGGCCTGCGACGCGCGGACCTTCCAGCTCCGCTGGTCCGGCTCGATCAGCGTCCCGTAGACGTGCGTGGGGTCGGCGTTGGCGATCACCGCCGACGCCGCGATCCGCCTTCCCCCCGCGTGGACGGCCACCGCGCGGCCGTCGCGGACCTCGATCCGCTCCACGGGCGTGCCCAGGCGGACGTCGACCCCGATCTCCTCCAGGAGGCGGACGAGGGCGTGGACGATGGAGGTCGTCCCCCCCTTCGCGAACCAGACCCCCCACTTCCGCTCCAGCCAGTGGATGAGGAGGTAGATGGAGGTGACGCGGAAGGGGTTCCCGCCCACCAGGAGCGGCTCGAACGAGAAGACCTGCCGGAGGCGCTCGTCGCGGATGTACTTCGACACCTGCCCGTAGACGCTCCGCCAGTTCCCCAGCCGCATCATCGCGGGGACGACGGCGAGCATGTCGCGCAACCGTCCGAAGGGGACGTCGGAGAGCTGCGTGTAGCCGACGTCGAAGATCCGCTCCGCGTGCGCCGCGAGCTTTCGGTAGCCGTCCACGTCGGCGGGGGAGAGGGCGCGGATCTGCTCGATCAGCCGCTCCTCGTCGCCCACGCAGTCGAAGCGGCTCCCGTCGGGGAGCTCCACCCGGTAGAAGGGATCGACGGGCACCAGCTCGAAGTAGTCGCGCCAGTCCCGGCCGACGAGCGAGAAGAGCTCGTGGAGGAGGTAGGGCGCGGTGATCACCGTCGGCCCGGCGTCGAAGGTGAAGCCGTCGCGGCGGAAGACGGCCGCGCGCCCGCCGGGCTGGTCCATCCCCTCCAGGACGACGACGTCGTGCCCCTGGGCCCGCATCCGCACCGCCGCCGCCAGCCCGCCGAAGCCGGCGCCGATCACCACCACGGGGTCGCGCTTCATCCCGCCGCCCCCCGCATCCGCGTGGTCTCCTCGTTCTCCGCGACGGCGGGGACGAAGTCGGTCAGCTGCCCCAGGTGCCCGATCGGCGTCAGCGCCACGCACACCAGCTCGCGCGCCACCTCGCCCAGCGCCGGCGCCGCCGCGAAGGCGGGCGACTCCGCCACGCTCCACGCCTCGCTCCGGACCCGGTCGAGGACGCGGCGGAGGGCCCCGCCCGAGCGGAAGCGCTCGATGGCGCGGTCGACCTCCGCCTCGGGGGTGGCGTCGCGGGGGAGAGCGAGGAGGCCGCGGAGCCACGCCGTGTCGCCCGGGTGGAGCTCCAGGTGCTCGACGACCAGCGCGCTCACCTTCCCCTCCCGCAGGTCCGCCCCCGGCGCCCCCCGCCCCTTGTCGCCGAAGAGGTCGAGGACGTCGTCCTGGAGCTGGAAGAGGACGCCCACGCGGCGGAAGGGGGCGGCCAGGGCGCGCGCCGACGCCGCGTCGCGCCCCGCCAGCCGGGCCGCGCCCTCCACCGGGAGCTGGAAGAGGGCGCCCGTCTTCCCCTCCACCGCCGGGAGCCAGCCGTCCCACTCGTAGCCGCACGCCGCGGGGAGGCGCATCTCGGCCGCCTGCCCGCGCACCGTCTCGGTGGCGGCGCGGGCCAGCGCGGTGGCCAGCGCCAGGCGGACGTCGGGGGGGGCGGGGAGGCGGTCGGCGGCCAGGAAGGGGAGCATGAGGAGGAGGTCGCCCGCGTTGACCGCCTGCGCCGCGCCGTAGCGGGCCCAGGTGGTGGGGCGGCCGCGGCGCACGGCGTCGCCGTCCTGGAGGTCGTCGTGGACCAGGGTGGCGTTGTGGAGGAGCTCGCACGCCGCCGCCCAGGGCGCCGCGTCGTTCCGCGACGCGCCGAGCGCTTCGGCCGCGGCCAGCGCCAGGCGGGCGCGGAGGCGCTTCCCCCCGGCGGCCAGGTGCTCGCGCGCCATCCGGGCGCAGAAGCACCCGTCGTCGCCGGCCAGCGCGTGCATCAGCGCCTCCACCCGGCCCAGCGCGTCGCTCGGGCGCAGGGGGGAGGGCGTCGTTCGTCTGGGCGGAGATGGCGCGTCCGCGCGCTCGCGGTGCGCGAGGCGGGCGGGGCTTTCGGGCGTGGCCACCCGTGCCGTGGGACTCATCGGGCTCCTTTTCCCAACCGTGCGGACGACTCGGCCCCCGCTGCGTGCGGGCGGCTCCCCTCGCGACCCCTCCCGGCCTTCCGAACCGTCTCCTGGTCTCGTGACAGCAACGGCAACTTCCAACGGCAACTGCAACTTCAACGGCGAACGGCAACTACGGATCCGGGCGTGTCCCTCCGCTGCGCTCCGGGCCGGGCTGCGCGCCGCGTAGGCAACGATACGACTGTTGCCAACGCGGCCGGGCCCCTGGCGGACTCCCCGGCGCGCCGCCGCCCGATGCGAATCGCGGTCCCCTTCGCATTCCCCCCCGCCAGGGTCCCGGCCCTCCGGGCGCGCATCCCTCACGCAACTGCGCGGAACGGCGGAACTTCGATCGTGAGGGGCGGGCTCGTGTCGCATTCCGCCGCCCCGGCGGCCCCCACCCCCGGCCCCTCCCCCGCTTCGCCCGCTTCGCGAGGGAGGGGATAACTTCATCCCGATCCGCGACTTACGAGCTCTCCCCCACCCCACCGCCCGCCGTCGCGCACCGAGCCGCCCAGTCCCC
>DATACF010000652.1:0-8685 GCA_036259235.1 Longimicrobium sp.
CCCCCCCCCCCCTCCGCCCCCTCGCGCGAAACCCCGGTCCGCCGCCGTTCGCCGGACCCCGCCGGTCACGCCGGCAGCGTCCGGAACGCCTCCTCCAGCTCCCGCCGCGTGTGCTCGTCGAGCCGCACCCCCGCCGCCCGGACGCTGCTCTCGATGCTCTCCGGCCGGCTGGCCCCGGGGATCGGCACCAGCGACGGCGACACCCCCAGGATCCACGCCAGCACGATCTCCTCCGGCGTCGCCCCGTGAGAAGCGGCGATCCGCCCCACCGCCGGGCTCTCGCGGAGGAGCGTCACCCGGCGCCCGCCGCCGACGGGGGAGTAGGGGAGGAAGGTGACGTCGTGCTCGTGGCAGAAGCGGATCAGCCCCTCCTGCTCGGCCGACCGGTCCCAGGGGTTGAAGCGGTTCTGCACCGAGGTGACGGGGACGAGCGCCCGGGCGATCCGCAGCTGCATCAGCGAGACGTTGGAGAGCCCGACCGCCGACACCAGCCCCTCCTCGTAGAGGCGCGCCAGCTCCCCCACGCTCGCCTCGAAGCGGACCTTCGGGTCGGGGGCGTGGAGCTGGTAGAGGTCGATCCGGTCGACCCCCAGCGCCTCCAGGCTCCGCTCGCAGGCGCGGCGGAGGTGCTCCGGGCGGGCGTCGTTCTCCCAGCTCCCCCCGGGGCGGGTGAGCCCCCCCTTCGTGGCCACCAGGACCCGCCCCCGCGCCCCCGCCTCGTCGAGCGCCTCCGCCACCAGCCGCTCGTTGTGGCCGATGTCCCCGTCGTCGAGGCAGTAGACGTCGGCCGTGTCGACGAAGTCGACCCCGAGCTCCACCGCCCGCCGCACCACCGCCTTCCCCTCCTCCCACGACGGCCGCCCCTGGATCGAGAGCGGCATCGCCCCGAGCCCCACGCGGCCGACCCGGCGGCCCGTCCGGCCGAGCTGCACCTGTTCCACCGTCCCCCTCCCTTTCCCG
The DNA here is from genome assembly GCA_036259235.1 of Longimicrobium sp. Classification (GTDB taxonomy): domain Bacteria; phylum Gemmatimonadota; class Gemmatimonadetes; order Longimicrobiales; family Longimicrobiaceae; genus Longimicrobium. The sequence goes on from DATACF010000652.1 coordinate 961, forward strand.
AAAAAGATAACGCCCGCCCGCGTGCCACCGGCGAGGCCGCCCGATGCACGTTCGGTTCCCGCGGCCCGCCCCGTGCATCGGTGTGACGTCCTTCGCCCGCCGGGCGTCACGACAGGTGCAGAGCCTCCCAGGAACCGCATGCCCCCCCAACGAAGAGCATCCGACAAGCGCTGGGTCAAGGTCGTCGGATGGATCGCCTGCACCGCGCTGGCGGCCTCGCTCACCTACACCTTCGTGCGCGCGCTGGTCGAGGGGACGCAGGACGTCGACCCGCTCTTCTTCACGATGCAGACGGTGGCGAGCCTCCTCTTCCTGGTCTACTCGCTCCGGCTGGGGAACCGGATCTTCGTGGCCGCCAACTCGGTGGCCCTCGCCAACGCCGTCGGCACGCTGGTGCTGGCGCTCGCCTCCCGCGGCGGATGAGCGGCGCTCACCGCCGGGGCGGGCGCGAGGTGCGGAACCCCTTCCACGAAGCCGACTTCCCGCCTTGACCGGAAGGGGCGCGCGCAGTATCGTGCTCCCCGGAATTTCCGACATACTCCGGCAGCACCGTCTTTCCGCCGTCCCGCACCCCTATTTCCGGGCCCGCCGCGGCCTGGGCATCCACCGACAGCACCGTCCCAAGGAGACCCCAGTATGAGACGAAGTCTGGCAATCGCCGGCGCCGCCCTCGCCGCGTGCGCCGCGGTTGGCACCCCGCTCCACGCCCAGGGGTCGTCCGTCGACCAGCACAGCGCGTGCATGACCGGGCGGGTCGGCACCGGGGTGGCGTCGCCCTGCGACGACGCCTCGGCGGTGTACTTCGGCCCCGCCGCGCTGGCCATGCAGCCGAGCGCGGTCAGCGCCGGGGTCTCCCTGATCCACAGCAGCAGCACCTTCCGCTACAACGCCTTCTCCGCCCCCCCGGGGACGACGGTCGAGCGCGAGCCCGAGACGATCCCCGTCCCGGCGGGCTTCGCCAACTTCCGCGTCAACCCGCGGCTGGCGGTCGGCATCGGCGTCTTCGCCCCCTACGGGCTGGGGCTGGAGTGGCCGGTCTGCGACGTCGAGACCCCCACCGCGCAGTGCACCGGCGAGAACTTCGAGGGGCGCTACACGGGGTACGACAACTCCATCCGGAACATCTACATCCAGCCGACGGTGGCCTTCCAGGTCATCCCCGGCCGCTTCTCCGTGGGCGCCGGGCTCGACTACGTCCGCTCCACCATCGAGGTGCACCAGCGCGTCGACTTCCCGCCGCTGGGGCTGCGGGGCACCGACGTCGCCGACGCGGCGCTCGAGGGCGAGGGGACCGGCTTCACCGGGCACCTGGGGGCGATGTTCCAGCTGACCCCCCGCACCTGGATCGCGGCGCGCTACCTCCACTCGCTCAAGGTGGACATGGACGGCGACGCCGACTTCACCCAGATCTCCACCGGGACGCCGGGGGTCGACGCCGTGCTCGCCCCGGGCTTCGCCGAGGGCCAGCAGCTCTCCGACCAGGGGATCTCGACCGAGATCGAGCTCCCCAGCCAGTTCGTCATCGGCCTCTCGCACAAGCCGATCGACCGGCTGAACCTGATGTTCGACTACCAGTTCACCGAGTGGTCGAACTTCGACCAGTTCGACATCGTCTTCGCCGAGACCGGCGACACGACGGTGCTGGGGCTGGGGTACCAGGACACCAACACCTTCCGCTTCGGGGCCGAGTACGGCTTCAACGACGCGCTGACGCTCCGCGCCGGCTTCCGCTACAACAACGCCGCCACGCCGCGCGCCACCCCCTTCCTCCCCGAGGGCGAGCGCAACTACTACACGGCGGGGATCGGCTACCGCTTCACGCCGGGCCTCTCGCTCGACTTCGGCTACCAGTTCATCCACCAGCCCGACCGCGAAGGCGCGGTCCGCCCGAACGCGCCCATCGCCGGGACCTACGGGGCCAAGGGGCAGATCTTCGCGTTCACGCTCGCGTACCGGTTCGGCGGCGGCCAGTGAGGCACGGATTCGCGGGGGCGAGGGTCGCCCCCGCGTCTGAAACTCCTTCGAAGCGTCAGCATTTCCTCTCGGAGAACACCGGAATGAGACTCGCACCGCGACGCGCGTCGCTCCTCGCCCTCACCGCCGCCCTCGCGCTGGGCGGCTGCGTGGGCGACGGCGACGACGTGGTCACCACCGTCGACCTCCCGCGCCAGGGCGGCAACCTCTTCACCCGCTACGTGGCGCTGGGCAACTCGATCACCGCCGGCTTCCAGTCGGGCGGGATCGTGGCCGGCACGCAGCAGCAGTCGTACGTGGCGCTCCTGGCGCAGCGCGCCGGCGTCACCAACTTCGGCCTCCCGCTCTTCAACGCCCCCGGCTGCCCCGCGCCGTTCAGCACGCCGCTGGGCGTGGGCTCGCCGCCGCCGCCGGTGCCGTGCGCCGGCCGGAGCACCGACCCGGCCGCCCAGCGCCCGACGCAGAACCTGGCCGTCCCCGGCGCCAAGATCGCCGACCTCTTCGAGGTCCCGGTCAACAGCTCCATCGGGTCGCTCTACACCTTCATCACCGGCGGGCGCTCGCAGGTCGACGCGATGCTCGACTACCGGCCCACCTTCGTCTCGGTGTGGATCGGGAACAACGACGCGCTCGACGCCGCCACCCGCGGCCGCCTGGGCCCGCTGGCCGGCGCCGACTCGCTCCTGACCCCGCTCCCGGTCTTCCAGGAGTACGTCCGGCGGCTGGCCGACTCGGTCCGCGTCGCGACCCCGATCAGCGCCATGTTCGTCGGCGTCGTCGACCCCGTCACCGCCGCCCCGATCCTCCAGCCGGGCGCGTACTTCTGGCTCGCCCGCGACGTCGCCACGAACACCTTCTTCGGGAAGCCGGTCAACGCCACCTGCTCGCCGCTCAACAACCTGGGGCAGCCCAACCCGCTGGCGGCCAACCTGGTGAGCTTCCGCATCCTCTCCGACGCCACCGTCCCCGAGATCAACTGCGACCCGTCGGCGCAGGGGGGCGCGTACCTCCTCGACCAGGCCGAGATCACGGTGCTCCGGAACCGGATCGCGGCGTACAACACGGCGCTCCGGACCGCGGCCACGGCCAACGGGTGGATCTTCGTCAACCCGAACACGATCCTCCAGCCGCTCCTGAACGACACCACCGTGCGGACGCCCTCGACCCCGACCGCCATCACGGGGCTGTACAACAACGTCCGCAAGTGCCAGCTCCTGGCCACCGCCACCACCCCGGCGCAGATCCAGAACGCGATCCTCAAGTCGTGCCCGGTCATCGCCTCGGGCGCGACCGACCCGCGCGCGCCGTTCGTGGCGCCGAACGTGTTCGGGCGGCTGATCTCCTTCGACGCGGTGCACCCCTCGTCGGCGGCGCACACCTTCCTGGCGGGGACCTTCGCCGACTCGCTGAACCGCCGCTTCGGGACGACGCTGTCGAACGTCAAGCAGTGACGGCGGCGCCCCCTTCGGGGGGTGCGTGAAGGGGCGGCTCCCGCGCGGGGGCCGCCCCTTTCGTCTTCCGGCCCCCTCCCGTCCCCGCGCCCCGACCGGCGTTCGACCGCCCAATAATTGGGCGGTGTACGATTGTTGTTCACGAAAGCCCCGGGCCCCGCCGCCCCCGCGGCGCCCCTCCGCCGCGAGCGTATCGCGCGCCGGGGCCGCGACTTGGGCGTCGCGCGACGGGCGGCGGGCGCGTATGATTCGCGCTGGACACGTTTCTTGCGAAAGGACCACCCGGGATGACCGAGACGACCCCGAGCGGGGTGCCGCCCAGCATCGAGAAGATCCTGCGGCGCTTCGCCACCCTGAGCCCCGACCTCACGCGCCAGGCGCTGGTGCAGTACGCCAACCGGCTCCCCCCGCTCCCGGAGCGGCTCCAGGGGCTCGACCCGGCGCAGTACCGGGTGCACGAGTGCCAGACGCCGGTGGCCATCTTCCCCGAGACCGTGGACGGGAAGATGTACTTCCACGCCGACGTCCCGAGGGAGAGCGCGGCCATCCGGGCGCTCCTGGCCATGCTCTTCGAGGCGCTCAACGGCCAGCCCCCCGAGACCACGATCGCCATCCCCCCCGACTTCGTCCGGCAGGTGATGGGGAAGATCGGGCTCCAGGCGCGCGAGGCGGGGCTCTCGGCGATGGTCGAGCGGCTGCGGCGCGCGGCGCGGCGGGCGCTGGAGGAGGGGGCGGGGGCGGGCGCCGGGTGAGGCGGACGGACGTTCGAAAGCTTGCGCGGACGCGGCGCGGACGTTCTTTTGTCGGCTCCCGGCGCCGGCCGCTCCCCGAAGAGGAGGCGTCCCGGCGCCGTGGCGCGGCCACCCCACTGTGACGACAAAGACCGCCATGCAGCTCGCACACGCCCGCCGGACGCGTCCGGCGCTCCTGGCCCTCGCGCTCGGCGCCGCCCTCGCCGGCGGCTGCCGCCCGGGCGGCGACTACGGCTACGACCGCGTGTCGTACCGCCGGCCGCCCGAGGACATCCGGGCCACCAACCCCGACCCGCCCGAGGTGCGCGCCGGGCTGGTGGGCGCCCCGCAGAAGATCGTGGCGAAGAACCTCCCCGCGGGGGTCACCCAGGCCATGGTCGACCAGGGGCAGGAGCTCTTCGGGAACCCGTGCGCCGGGTGCCACGGCGCCGGCGGGACCGGCTCCCCCGCCGCCCCGGCGCTGAACGACGGGGAGTGGCTGAACGTCGGGGGGAGCTACCCCGAGATCGTCGCCGTCATCAACGCCGGGGTGGCCAACCCCAAGCAGTTCGCCGCGGCGATGCCCCCCAAGGGCGGCGGCACCTTCGACGACGCGCAGGTCCGCTCGCTGGCGGCCTACGTCTACGCGCTCAGCCAGCAGGGGGAGTCATGAGCCACCCCGGGCACGACGACACCGGCGACACCGTCCGCGACCGCTTCCGCGCCTGGAGCGACGCCAACCCCAAGCCCCGCGGCGTCTCGGCGATCCGGATGCCGGAGCTCCCCGAGAAGGCCGCCCGCACCCTGGGGCTCGCCATCGGGATGGGGCTCGGCGCCCTCCTCCTCCTCCTGGCGGTGGTCGCGGCCGTGGCCTCGGGGAGCTGGAGCGAGATCGGGCGGGGCGGGGCCGCGGTGGCCTACGGGCTCACGGCCTTCTTCCTGACCGTGGCCGGGCTCGGCGCCCTCGGCGCCACCTACAACCACGTCTTCCGCGTCCTCGCCGGCCCCCCCGCGCACCACTGAGGGCGCGGGACGTCCGCGGCGGGAGGGGACGGAACGGCGGCGGGGCCGGGACGCGGGAGATGTCCGGAAAGGGAAACATACGTTGCCACCGCAGGACCGGCGGCGGAAGAACGCGTGCGTTCCGACAATCCAGCAGGGCTCAATCGGCACGGTCCGGAAGTGTTGACAGAGTGGAAGCCGGCTGCTACACTTTGCGCACACAGCACAATCTCGTCGGAAACTAAAGTCCCAGGTGGACGCCTCTACCCCCTGACGGAGACCCATGTCCAAGCTCACCCTTCGCTCGGCGCTCTTCGCGGCCGCGGCCGGCATCCTGATCACCATCGGCGGCTGCGCCGAGTCGCCCGCGCTCGCCGCGCGCGACACGGCCGAGTACCGGATCGTCCCCGCCGCCCCGTCGGCGGCGCGCGCGGGCGACGCCGCCTCGGCGACGATCGGGGCCGAGGGCGGCGCGCTGCAGGCCGGCGGGCACAAGCTCGTCTTCCCGGCGGGCGCGCTCTCGCAGCCCACGCGGATCACCCTCCAGGCCGCCGGCACCGGGGTGGTGGTGCAGCCGCACGGCCTCGTCTTCGCGGCCGGCCGCGAGCCGGTGCTGACCCTCGACAACACGGGCGTGGCGGTGCAGGGTTTCCGTACGCTCGCGATCGGTTACATTAACGAGGCCGGGGCGATCGCGGAGGTCCTCCCGACCGAGGTGCTCGGCGGCGGCAGCAAGCTGCGCGCGCGGCTCCAGCACTTCTCGATCTACACCGCCGTGGGCGGCTGACGCCCGACCTCGCGCTTCAAGCTCGACGGGGCGCCACTCCATCCGAGCCGGCGCCCCGTTTTCTGTACTGCTCCCACGTGTCCGACTTCCCTCCCGCGATCGACCCCGCATGCGTGGCGCACCTGCGCCGCGCCGCCGCGCACGAGCGCGCCGGCGAGTGGGAGCTCGCCCTCCAGGCCTACGACGACGGCTACCGGCGCGCGATCCAGCTTCGCTCGCCGGCGTCGCTGCTGGAGGTCATGTCCAAGCTGGGACACTGCTACCGCCAGGCGGGGCGGACCGAGGACGCCCGCGAGGTCCTGACGCTGGTGCTGGAGGTGGCGGAGCTCCGCGGCGAGCTCTCGTACGCGGCCCGCGCCATGAACGGGCTGGGGATCCTCCACTTCAAGCACGGCGACCTCCGCGGGGCCGAGGCGGCGTACGTCCGCGCCCGGGCCCTGGCGGTGGAGGCGGGGAACGAGGGGGTGCAGGGCGAGGTGGAGCAGAACCTGGGGATCGTCGCCACCATCCGCGGCGACCTCCCCGAGGCGGCGGCGCGGTACGCGGCGGGGCTGAAGAACCTGGAGGCGGCCGGGAACGAGCGCGGGTGCGCGTCGGTGCTGGCCAACCTGGGGATGCTCCACGTCGACATGGGGAGCCTCGACGAGGCCGACGCCTGCTTCCGCCGCTCGCTGGAGATCTGCGCCCGCAACGACGACGTGGTCATCGCCGGGAACGTCCACATGAACCGGACGGAGATGTTCCTGGCCCGCGGCGAGCCCGAGAACGCCCGCGCGAGCTGCGACGAGGCGTTCGAGACCTACAGTCGCCTGGGGAGCGCCGAGGGGCAGGCCGAGGCGATGAAGTTCTACGGGATCATCCACCGCACCCTGGGGAAGCTCCACCTCGCCGAGAACTACCTGGGGCAGTCGGTGCGGATCGCGGCCGAGGCCAACTACCCCCTCACCGAGGCCGAGGCGTACCGCGAGCTCTCGCTGGTGCTCCGGGCGCTGAACCGGAACCGCGAGGCGCTGGAGGCGCTCAACCGCTCGCACGCCCTCTTCACCGGGCTCCAGGCGCGCACCGACCAGGCCGACATCACCGACCGGATCTCGCAGCTGGAGAGCGACTTCCTCTCGCTGGTGCGCTTCTGGGGCGAGTCGATCGAGGCCAAGGACCGCTACACCTCGGGGCACTGCGAGCGCGTCGCCGAGTACGCCTGCCGGATCGCCGCCGAGGCGGGGGTCACCGAGCGCGAGATGGTGTGGTTCCGGATGGGGGCCTTCCTCCACGACCTAGGGAAGACCGAGGTCCCCGAGGAGATCCTCAACAAGCCGGGGCGGCTGACCGACGAGGAGCGCGCCGTCATGGAGCGCCACCCCGTCACCGGCGACGAGATGCTGGCCCCCGTCGAGTTCCCCTGGGACATCCGCCCCATGGTGCGCTCGCACCACGAGCGGTGGGACGGGCGCGGCTACCCCGACGGGCTGGCCGCCGAGGCGATCCCCCACTCGGCGCGCATCCTCCGCATCGCCGACGTCTTCGACGCGCTCACCACCGCGCGGAGCTACCGGCGGCCGCTGACCCCCGAGGAGGCGCTGGCGATCATGGAGGACGACGAGGGCTCCTTCGACCCCGCGCTCTTCGCCATCTTCCGCGCCATCTTCGACGAGCTCGCGGGGACCGCCGCCCGGGCCAACGCCCGCGCGGCGGCCGAAAGCTCGCTGGCGGTCGCTGAAAGCCTGCTCGCGCCGAAAGCGTAAGCGCGGGATCGCGATTCGGAAAACGAGAGGCGGGCGCC
>DATACF010000653.1:0-5082 GCA_036259235.1 Longimicrobium sp.
CGAGGCACGAGCCCCGCGGGCGGTCCGCGTTCCGGTCAAAATCCGACCGGCCTCCGGATCACGGCGCCGGCGCGCGCGTCCGGTAGACGCGCCCTTCGTGGACCACCGCCACCCGCTCGCCGAGGGCGAAGTAGCGGGCCAGCGCCGGGACGCGCTGCACCAGCGCGAAGTACTCCTCGCTCCCGAAGGTGACGACCGTCTCCGGGAGACGCGTGGTGTCGGAGAGCTCGGTGTCGGTCCAGACGTCGCCCTTCAGCAGGAAGGTCTTGCCGTCCACCCGCCGCACGGCCGAGCCGGTGGTCACCACCTGGTCGAGCGAGAGCGCCTCCTGCATCCCGCGGACGCGCTGGCTCTGCTCCACCGCCACCTTCCCGGTCTGCGCCGACACCGCCCCCATCGCCGGGGCCGAGGGCGGCGGCGGCGGGGGAGGCGGCGGGGGCGGGGGAGGCGCCCCCACCGTCGCGCGGTTCCGGGTCGTGCCGGCCGCGCGCCCCTGGAGGTCCTGCGCCCGCTCGCGCCGGAAGTTCGCCGGCGCCTCGCCCTCGACCACCGCGCCCGGCTCCAGCGCCAGGTACGACGTGTACGGCGTCACGATCCCGAAGCGCGTCCCCAGCCCGGTGACCTCGTCGACCAGCTCGCGGCTCTCGCCGTTGGAGCGGATCTGCTCCATCAGCCACCCCACCCGCCGCGTCGCCCACAGCCGGGGGAGGAAGTCGTGCCGCGTGTCGCGCAGGGGGAAGCGCTGCCCCTCCCAGCGGAAGGTGCGCGTGGGCGAGGCGTTGCCGCTGAGCGCGATGGTGACGTCGCGCAGGTCCTCGCGGTTGCGGTACCGCCCCACCAGCGCCAGCTGCGTCCCCTTGAAGAGGTCGGGGAGGGCGCGCGGGTACACCAGGTCGGTGCGGACCGGGCCCAGGTCGACGGCCAGGTTGGTGAGGACCGGGTGGTTCACCTTGTCGAAGAAGCTCGACACCTTCACCTCGATGTCCTCCTGCGGCGCCACGTAGTCGGCCGCCCCGCCGTTCTCGGCCGCCACCCGGTCCAGGAGCCGCGTGTTGACGTCGTACCCCACGCCGAAGGTGAAGAGACGCAGCCCCTCGCGCCGCGCCGCGCGGACGTTCTGCACGATCCGGTCGGGGCCCGTCTCGCCCACCGTGGGGATCCCGTCGGTGAGGAAGACGAGGAGCCGCGGGCGCGTCCCCCGCTCCGGGAGCTGCCGCATCGCCTCCACCAGCGCGTCGTTGATGTTCGTCCCCCCGGCGGCGCGCAAGCCTTCGACGAAGCGCACCCCCCGCTCGCGCCCGGCGCGGTCGGCGGCGACCAGCCCCTCCTCCATCCACCGCGTGTCGCCCGAGAAGGCGATCACGTTGAAGCGGTCGCCGTCCCTCAGTCCCCGGATGCCGTAGAGGAGGGCGCGGCGGGCCTTCTCCATCTTCCCCTCCTCGTTCATCGACCCCGAGACGTCGAGGACGAAGACGACGTCCTTGGCCGGGTACTCGCGCGCCTGCTGCGAGCCGTCGGGCGAGAGGAGGAGGAGGAAGTAGCCGTCCTTCCCCGGCTCGCGGTAGGTGAAGAGGCTCATCCCCACCTCGCGCTCCGAGAGCCCGTAGAAGAGCTGGAAGTCCCTCCGCTCGCTCCGGGCGTCGCTCTCGAAGCTCGCCACCACCCGCCGGTCGCCGTCGGCGCGGCGGACGTCCACCCCGTGGCTGGGCGAGTAGACGGTCCGCACCGGCCCGGCGGCGCGCACCGTCACCCGCCCGGCGACGCGCTCGATGGGGGCGGCGTTGCGGCCGGTCCCCAGCGGGTAGCGGTAGGCCACCGTCCCCCCCTCGGCGCGGAGGACCTGCGTGTAGGTGAGCTCCAGCTTCTTCTTGCCGCGCGCGGGGATGGGGAAGACGCGGGCCTGGAAGAGGTTCTCCCCCGCGTACTCCAGGAGCCCGGGGTCGCGCTGGCGGCGGACGATCCCCTCGTAGATCCGCCGCGCCTCCTCGCGGGGGCGCACCTCGCCCACCAGGCGGCGCTCGCCGTCCCAGATCGCGAACTCGGTGATGGAGGCCTCGCTCGGGATGGGGAAGAAGAAGGTCCCCTCCATCACCCCGTTGGTCTCGTTGCGGAAGACCTGAATGACGTGGGTGGTGGCCACCTGCCCCTCGATGGTGGTCTCGAGGGTGACCGACTCCACGGGGAGGGCGGCCCAGGGGCGCTCGCGGACCCACGGCTCGCAGCCGCGGCAGTCGCCGGGGACGATGACCCCCTGCGCGGCGAGCGGCGCGGCGGCCGCGGCCAGGAGGAGGAGCGCGGGGAGCAGACGAGGAAGGCGCATGGCGAGATCCTGCTTCTGGAGACGATTGGGGAGACCGTCCGCGGCGTTGTACCCGCCCGCGCCTGCCGGGGGTTCCTCCCGCCGGCGAAAGCACGACGGGACGAAGCGGGGCCGCGGGGGGCAGGATGCAGTGGAACGCGCGCGAGCCGCCGTTTCTGCCCCGGGGCCGAAACCGAGCGGGCGCTTCTCTCGCAGACCCGCGGCGCACGCCTGCGAGGTCCCCGCCCGTCGCCTACCGGACCTCGCGCGGCGCCGGGAGGTCTCGCGCCGCGCGCCGGGCGTGGATGGCCCAGCCGAGGACGAGCGCGCAGTAGACGAGGATGGGGACGAGAGCAACGGTGGGGTACGCCGCCTCGATCTTCTCCGTCATGTATTCGTCGGCGGTGGTGCCCGGGGCCGCCCTTACGGAAAAGAGGAGGACCGGCACGGCCACAAGGCCGAGTGCGGCGTCGCGCGCGGACCAGCGCCCCCCGCGCCGCGCCGGGCGCGCCCTCCATAGCGTCACCAGCGCCGCGGCCGGGAGCACGCACAGGCCGAGAACGAGCTGCACCCACTGCCAGGTCCACCAGCCGACCGCCTGGCCGAGCTCGTCGAGCCAGAGCTCTTCGAGAAAGCTTCGCTCGAACCCTATCCCCGCCGCGACGACCCATCCGAGGACCGCCAGCGCGCGCCCGCGCGTCGGCGTCCGCGTGTTCCAGGCGCAGAAGACGGCCCACGCCGTGGGGAGCAGGTAGAGGGCGGCCTTCCCGATCGACGGCAGCGGAGGGTATCCGTTCCGGAAGCGCCCCGTCCGGAACACCGCCTCCACCGCGATGTCGATGCTCAGGAGCGCCACCCACACGGCGGCGAGGACCGCGTGTGCCTTCCACGAAGGTCCGGCGCCGGCCGTGCCGTACGAAGGGGGGGCGCTGCTCGCCTGGATGCTCAGCACGCTTCCCTCCTCGCCACCGCACTCGCCGCGGTGCCCGGGAGGTCTCGCGCCGCGCGCCGCGCGTGGATGGCCCACCCGAGGACGAGCGCGCAGTGGAAGAGGGAGACGAGAAGGCTGAAGCCGGGATATGCCGCCGCGAACTCCTGCGTCATGTACTCTTCGGCCGTGGTGCCCGGGGCGGCCCACACGGAGAGGGAGAGGACTGTCAACGCGGCGAGAGCGAGCGCGGCGTCGCGCGCGGACCAGCGCTCGCCGCGCCGCGCCGGGCGCGCCCTCCAGAGCGTCACCAGGGCGGCGGCCGGGAGCACCAGCAGGCCGAGGAAGTACTGCATCCACTGCCACGTCCACCAGCCGTAGGGGTAGCCGACCACCTCGCCGATGGGATCCAGCCAGCGCTCTTCGAGGAAGCTCCGCTCGAACCCGACCACCGCCGCCACGACCCACCCGAAGATCGCCAGCGCCAGCCCGCGCGCCGGTATCCGCGTTGTCCAGGCACAGAAGACGGCCCAGCCGGTGGGGAGCAGGTACAGCCCGGCCTTCACGGCCGAGAGCGGCGGGGGGTACCATCCCGGAAAGCGATGTGCGTCGAACGCGCGCTCCCCCGCGATATCGATGGCCAGGAGCGCCGCCCACACGGCAGCGGCGACCGTGTGCGCCTTCCACGACGGTCCGGCGTCGGCCGTACCGTGCGAACGCGGGGCGCTGCTCGTCTCTCCATTCATCCTGGGTTCCTCAAGGCTCCCCGTGTCCGCACCTCGTGGGCAGGCCGGCCACCGTCAGGTACTCGTTGGTGCGTATGATCGCCGCGTCGTCCGTAGCCGGTAGGAGATCTTTGCGCAGAGTCGTATAGCCGTGCCCGATCAGCTCGTGGACGACGAGCGACGACAGAGTGTGCACGGCGAATGAAGCTTCCCATGCGTTGCACTCGTCATACCTCGTCCCGATCTCGCTCCGCAGGATCGTCGCCGTGTATTCCCGGGCTCCCGCGACCACCGGGCCGAAGCCGGACGAGCGGCGACGCCAGTCGTTCAAGACCCACAACGAGGAGAACCGGATGTTGTAGCGGACGTCCTTGCGCCGGACCAGCCGCAAGAACGTCTCCTGCGTCCAGCGCAGCCGCGGGTCGGCCTTCGGGTTCGCCCACGCGTGGCGGATGCACCCGTCCGGATCGCGCATGACGTGGGTCCCGGTGGCGGCCTCTAGAGTGTCCTCGAAGCCGGGGACGGTCTCCCACACGTTGCGCTCGACGCAGACGTAGAGGCCGCTGGGGTCGCGGCCGCCGGTCGGGGCGTTGCGCGCGAACAGGTACGGGTGGACGCCCCCCTCCACCCCGATCGGGTCCTCGGAGACGAAGCGCTCCAGCGCGGGGTCGTACCACCGGTTCCGCATGTAGTACATCCCCGTCGTGGCGTCGCGCTCGCGCCCCATGAAGCCGAGCGGCGCCGGGACGTCGCTCCCCCCCTGCAGCGCGCCGAAGGGCGTATAGCGGTAGCGCGCGGCCGGTGTCGCCGCCCACTCGTCCAGGAGCCCCACCACCGTCCCCGGGCTCTCGGCCACGAAGTAGCGGAGCGCCCCCCAGGTCGCGACGCTGAACGGCCGGTCGATCCCGGGGAGGTGCGTGTACGCCGCCACCACCGACCCGCTCCCGTCGATCTCCGCCAGCAGGTCGTCGCCGTCGTCGTAGAGGGTGCGCCGCGTCTGCGTCCCCTGGGTGCGGCGCACCCGCTCGCCGAAGGCGTTGTACCCGTAGGTGACGCTCACCCCCGCGCGCCGCACCGAGGCGAGCTGCCCCAGCGCGTCCCACCCCAGCGTGTCGGCCACGCCCCCGCCC
>DATACF010000654.1:0-7461 GCA_036259235.1 Longimicrobium sp.
GATCCGCTCCCCCGGCCCGCTTCCTTTCCGCCCGACCACGACGACGCCGGATCGAGGCGCCTCCCCCGACCCCCTCGCGAGAGACGGCGACGAGGAGTCCGCGAAGGCGGACTTCCCGCCGTTCCAGCCCCGGGTTTCAACCCGGGGGGCGGGATGGCGGGCGCGCTCCATCGCTCGAACTACGCCCAACCCATCGCATACCGGAATCGGGCGAGGCGAACCCCTCGCGCTTCGACCGGCCACCCGGCGCGTGGGCTAGATTCCTCGGTCGTTCCTCCCTCGGAATGACAGGGCGGGCGGCGGTGCGCGATCGATCACTCTCTCCGCGCCACCCCCGCCAGCACCTCCTCGTACCGCCCCACCATCCGCTCCACCGAGAACTCCCGCGCCACCCTCTCCCGCCCCGCGCGCCCCATCCGGTCGCGCGTCTCCCGGTCACGCCCCAGACGAACCAGCGCGTCCGCCAGCGCGGCGGGGTCGCGCGGGGGGACGAGGAGGCCCTCGGCGCCGTCGTCGACGATCTCGGGGAGGCTGCTGGCGCGGGCGGCGACGACGGGGACGGACGCCGCCAGCCCCTCCGCCGCGATCAGGCCGAAGCCCTCCCAGTGCGAGGGGACGGCGAGGACGTCCAGCGCCTTCAGCACCGCCGGGACGTCGGTGCGGAAGCCCAGCCACCGCACCCGCGGCGCGTCGCCCAGGATCGCGCGCGCCTCCGCCTCCGCGGGGCCCTTCCCGGCGAGGACGAGGTGCGCCTCCGGGAGCGCCTCCGCCACGCGCGGCCAGACGCGCGCCAGGTCGAACATCCCCTTCCGCGCCTCGAAGCGGCCGATGAACCCGACCGCCAGCGCCCCCGGCGGGAGTCCGAGATCGGCCGGAGACGCCGCGTCGAAGGGCGCCGGGTCGATCCCGTTGTGGATCACCGTCACCCGCTCCGGGCGGAGCCAGGGCGCCGAGCGGAGCATGGTGTCGCGGGTGGCGCGGGAGTTGGCGACGTGGAGGGCGGGGAGGGCGCCGTAGAGGAGGCGGTGGTGCGGGCGCCCGGGCTTGAACGGCTGGTCGTTGGCGCGGCGGACGACGACGGGGATGCCCATCGCCCGCGCGACGGGGGCGGTGAGGCGCACGTCCTTCTGCATCAGCGTCAGCACCACGTCCGGCCGGTGGCGCCGGAGCGCCTGCCGGACGCGCCAGAGCGCGCCCGGGTTCAGGTCCATCCCCTGGAGGATCGGCTCCAGGGGCACGACCCCGCGCAGCCGCGCCTCCAGCGCCGAATCCGGCCGGCAGAAGACGGCCACCTCGTGCCCCCGCGCGGCGAGCCCCCGCGCCAGCGTCTCGGTGACCACGTGGACGCCGCCCCACTTGGCGGACGCGTTGCTGAGGACGATCCGCATCGCCCGGCCTACCTCCGACCGGCCGCGCGCGGATGCGCGGCGCGAGCGCGCTCCACCCGCTCCAGCACGTCGTCCACGGTGATCCGCTCCATCCGCTCCCACCGCGCGTCGAAGCGACTGGGGTCGGGCCCCTCGCCGGGATTCGAATAGGTGTCGACCCAGAGGTCCTGGTAGGCGCGGTACGGCCCCACGCGCCACGGGCTGGTGTGGCCGTAGAGGCCGATCACCGGCACCCCGAGCGCGCGGGAGAGGTGGAGCGGCCCCGTGTCCGGCCCCAGGACGAGCGCCGAGCCGTCGAGCTGCCAGACCATGTCGCGGATGGGGTCGCCCATCGCCCATACCGGCTTCGCGCTCGCGCCGTCCACGATCTGCCGCGCGATCGCCGTCTCGCGCTCGCCGCGGCCGCCGACCAGCAGCGTCTGGTAGCCGAAGTCGTGCTCCAGCGCGTCCACCACGCGCGCCCACCGCTCCCCCGGCCAGTCCTTCTTCCCGTTCGCCGACGCGGGGACGATCGTGGCGACGGGGCGCCCGTCGAGCTTCGCGAAGAACGCCGCCTGCGCGCGCCGCTCGTCTTCCGTGATGGCGATCCGCCACTCCAGCGGGTCCGGCCGGGGGACGCCCAGGTGGTCGAGGAACTCCAGGAACATGTCCTGGGTGTGGGCCCGGGGCTTCGGGTCGAGCCGGTGGTTCGACGCCAGCCACGACCCCTCGAACGCGCGCCCGCGGTCGAACCCCAGCCGGTGCGGCGCGCGGGAGAAGAGGGTGGGCCAGACGCTCTTGGTGTAGACGTTGAGGTTGAGCGTCAGGTCGAAGCGCCGCCCGGCGAGCGTCCGCCAGAGGTCGCGCACCCCCTCGAGCCCGTCCTTCTTCCGGTAGACCACCACCTCGTCGATGGACGGGTGCGGCGACAGGAGCGGCGCGGCCATCGGCTCCACCACCCAGGTGATCCGCCGCGCCGGGTCGTGGTCCTTGAGCGCGTTGACGATCGGGAGCCCGTGGACGACGTCGCCCAGCCCCGTGAGGAGGACGACGCAGACGCGGTCGGCCGGGTAGCGGAGCGGCGCGCCCATCACCCGGCGAAGTCCGGTGAGGTGAGGTAGGCGAGCTGGAGGAGGGCGATCTGTCGCAGCGGCCGCCACTCCTCGCGCACGACGTCGGCCGCGTGCGACGGGTCGAGCTCGAAGAGCGCGCCGACGGCGGAGTCCGCCACGGGCCAGCGCGCCGTCTTCTCGGCCATCAGCGGCGTGCGGACCAGCTCGGCCCAGAACGGCCACGACTCCTGCACCTGGCCCCGCTGCCCCGTCACCAGGTCGCGCGTGTCGCGCACCAGCCCCAGGACGGGGCGGGCGACGGCGTTGACGCGGGGGGAGAAGTACGGCATCCGGTTACGGGAGTGCGGCACGTGCCACGACTTCGCCAGGAGCGGGCGGACGGCGCGGTGGAAGAGGGCGCGGCCGATCTTCCACCGCTGCGGGACCGCCGCCGCGAGCTTCACCACCGGGTTGCTCATGAACGGCTCGTGCGCCCGCCAGAGCCGCCGGTTGCCGTGCACGTTCCCCGCGTAGCGCCGCTGGGTGAGCGGGTAGATGTAGCTCCACTCGTCCGCCGACGCGGGCCGGATCTCGGCGAGAGACCGGCGGTACGCGTCCCGCCGCTCGTACGCGGCGCGCGCCACCTCCTCGCGCACGCCCGCGAGGGGCGGCATCGGGAGGTCCCGGAACCCCGGCGTCTCGCCCCGCCGGACGCGCTTCGCCAGCTTCGGCGGGACGTTGTCGGCCTTGAGGAGCGCGTCCGACGAGAAGCCGCCGAGGACGACGGGCATCTCCTGGATCCCCATCGACGCGTGCAGGCCGTAGCCGTGCACGTCGATGAACTGGTTCTGCGTCCCCGTCATCGCCGCCACCGCCTCGAAGTGCCGGAGGTCGTGCCCCGGCTCGCGCCGGCCGTAGCGCAGCGACGCGCCGTACGCCCGCGCCACGCGCCCGGCCACGCGCACCTCGCGGTTGGGCTGCTCGGTGTAGATGAACGCCTGCACCGCCGTCCCCGCCGGCACCGCGCCGAGCACCGCGCGCGAGTCCTCGCCGCCGGAGAGGAGGAGCCCCACGCGCGGATGGCCCTCGCACGCCAGCGCCACGTCCGCCGCCAGCGCCTCGCGGAGCGCCTCCGCCGCCTCGTCGGCCGAGGCGAAGGGGTTGTCCTCCGTCGGCCGCCAGTACGCGTGGCTCCCGCCCGCCCACCCGCCGGACGCGAAGGTGCGCGACGACCCGGCGGGGAGCTGGCGGACGGCGGGGTAGAGGGTGTGCGGCGGGGTGATGGCGTAGAAGCCCAGGAGCTCGGCGGCGGAGACGGGGTCGATCTCGCCGCGCGCCCCCGCCGCCTCGGCCACCGCGTCGGCGTGCGTGCCGATCACCACCCGCGCGTCCGGGTCGCGGCGCTCCGAGGCGAAGAGGGGGATCCAGGCGAAGAGGTCGGTCACCGCCATCCCCCGCCCCTCCGCCTTGTCGACCGAGAGCGCGGCGAACGGGCCGTCCAGCGCCTCGTCCCACCCGTCGCGCGTCCCCGACACCAGGCGCGCGTGGACGAGGCGGCGGCGCGCGCCCTCCGCCGCGGGGCCGGGCGCCGCGCCGGGGAGGCGGGCGAAGGGCTCGCCGATCAGGACGGAGATCGTCCGCTCGTCTTCGTGCACCGGCTCGGGGTCGTGCGGCGCGCGGGCGACGGCGAGGGAGCCCCACGCGCCGTGGTACTCCCGCGTCTCCGCCGTCACCGCCCCCAGCCACCGCTCCAGCACCGCCGCAAGGGTCCCCGGCGTCCGCGGCCGGGACGAGAAGAGGAAGTCGCTCAACGCGCGCTCCCCGCCAGCACCGCCTCGTATCCGTCGATCATCCGCTCCACCGTGAACCAGTTCTCCATTCGCCACCGCCCCTCCGCCACCCGCGCCGCCACGTCGTCCGCGCCGGTCCGGACCGCCTCCGCCGCCTCGCCCAGCGCGCGGGCCAGCGCCGCCGCGTCGCGCGGAGGGACGATCCACCCCGCCGCCGGCCGCCCCTCGCGCGGGGCCAGCGCGTCCCACACGCCGCCGACCTCCGCCGCGACGACGGGCTTCCCCGCCGCCATCCCCTCCAGCATCGCCACGCTCATCCCCTCCGCACGGCTGGGGAGGACGAAGAGATCGCACGCGGCCAGGACGGCGGGGACGTCGCGCCGCGCGCCCAGGAGGTGGACGCGCTCCGCCACGCCATTCGCGCGCGCGAGCGCTTCGAGCCCCTTCCGATGATCTTCCACGCCCCCGCCGACGAGGACGGCGTGCACGCGCGGGTCCACGGAGGCGAGGGCCTCGACGAAGAGGTCGAACCCCTTCCGCGGCTCCCACGCGCCGATGGCGACCCCCAACAGCGCGTCGCCCGTCACCCCGAGCTCCGCGCGGAGCGGGACGGGCGCGGCGGCGTGGGGCTCGATCCCGTTCAGCACCGTGTGCACCCGCGCGGCGTCGAGCCCGGGGACGGCCGATCGCAGCCCTTCCGACAGCATGCGGCTGTTGACGATGACGCCGTCGTACCACCGCCGGAGCGCGTGCCGCTCCATCACCCCCCGCACGCCGCGGACCGGGTGCACGCCGCCCAGGCGGAGGACCACGCGCGGCACCCCGGCCACGCGCGCCGCCCACCCGGCCACGGGCATCCGCTTCCACGACGTCAGCATCACCGCGTCCGCCCGCTCGCGGCGGAGCCAGGCGGCGAAGCGGAGCGCGTTCCACGCGTCGAAGTCGCCGCCCGGGCGCACCCCCGTCGTCCGCACCCCCATCCGCTCCAGCTCCGCCCGCACCGGCCCCTTCGCGCGGCACGACACGACGACCTCGTGCCCGCGCGCCATCAGGCCGCGGACGACGCGGAAGACCTGGCGCTCGTTCCCCCGGATGCTCCCCCCGGCCAGGTGGATGGCGACCTTCATCGCCCCCTCCCTCTCGCGACCGTGGGAGCGAGGACCCGCTCCCACTCCGCCAGCACCGCGTCCCACGCGAAGCGCGCCCGCGCCCGCTCGCGCGCGGCTTCCGCCATCGCCACGCGGCGATCCGCATCCGCCAGCACCCCCCGCAGCGCCTCCGCCAGCTCCCCCTCGCCGAAGCCGGGGAGGATCACGCCAGGAGCGATCTCGCCGGGCGCGGCCGCGAGCGCGTCCTCCGTCCCGCTCACGGGGGTGGAGACGACGGGGACGCCCGCCGCCAGCGCCTCGATCATCGCGTTGCTCATCCCCTCGCGGTCGGAGGAGAGGACGAAGACGTCGAGCGCGCCGAGCACGTCGCCCGTGTCGTCGCGGAATCCCAGGAAGTGCGCGCGGTCCGCGATCCCCAGCTCGACCGCGAGCGCCTGGAGCGTCTCCCGCTCCTCCCCGTCCCCAGCCAGCACGAGATGCGTATCGGATGCAAGGGTGGCGAACGCGCGCAGGAGCCGGTCGAACCGCTTCTGCCGCGCCAGGCGGGCCACGGCGCCCACCACCGGCGCGTCCGCGGGGATGCCGAGCGCGGCGCGGAGGGCGCCGGGCGGCTGGCGGCGGACGGGGACCTCGGCCGCGTTGGGGATCACCCGCACGTCCTTCAGTCCCGCGTTCACGAACGTCGGCGCCATCCGCGACGCGTTGACGACGACGGCGTCGACCCAGCGGGGGAGCGCGACGCGGTACTTGGCGTTGCGGAGCGTGTCCGTCTCCAGCCCCACGCGCGCGACGACGCGCGGCACGCGGGCGAGCCGCGCCCCCATCGAGGCCAGGAAGAGCTTCTTGTAGGTGCCGATCATCAGCGCGTCGGGCCGGTGCCGCCGGAGCGCCAGGGCGAAGCGCGCCGCGTGGTGCACCGCCGCGTCGCCCCCCAGCGTGGCGAGCTCCGCCGGCACCCCCAGCCCCTCCGCGCGCCCGGCGACGAGCGGGTCGGCGCAGAAGAGCCGCACGCGGTGCCCGCGCCCCTGCAGCCCCGCCAGGATCAGCGTCACCGCGCGCTCGGCCCCGCCCCAGATGTGCGCCCCGTTGTGCGCGACGAGATACATCGACCGCAGTGCGTGAGTGCGTCAGTGCGTGAGTGCGTTCCTGCCTGAGTGCGTGAGTGGCCCGGGTGCACCGGCTCCGCGGTCGCGCGACACGGCCCGGGGCGGCTGAGAGCCAGCGCACTTCCGCACGCACTCACGCACTTTCGTGGTTCATCCGAAGAACGACCGGACCGACTCCGCGACGTATTCCCGCTGCGCCCCGGTGAGCTCGGGGAAGACGGGGAGCGAGAGGACTTCCCTGCAGGCGCGCTCCGACTCGGGGAACTGGCCCTCGCGGTAGCCCAGGTACGCGAAGCACTCCTGGAGGTGGAGCGGGACGGGGTAGTAGACGTTGCTCCCCACGCCGCGCGCCTTCAGGTGCTCCATCAGCGCGTCGCGGCGCCCGTCCAGGACGCGGAGCGTGTACTGGTTGACGATGGACTCGTGACCCGGGCGCACCGTCGGCGTCACCAGGCCGTCGATTCCGGCCAGCGCCTGATCGTAGAACGCCGCGTGCTCGCGCCGCTTCGCGCTCCACCCGGCCAGGTGGGGGAGCTTGGCCGAGAGCACCGCCGCCTGGAGGGCGTCGAGGCGCGAGTTGTAGCCCACCTCCTCGTGGTGGTACATCTGCCGCCCGCCGTGCACCCGCAGCTTCCGCAGCCGCTCGGCGGTCTCGTCGTCGTTGGTCACCGTCATCCCCGCGTCGCCGAAGGCGCCCAGGTTCTTGGTGGGGAAGAAGGAGAAGGCGCACGCGTCGCCCAGCGTCCCCGTGGTGATCCACGTCCCGTCGTCCAGCCGCTGCCGCGCCCCGATGGCCTGCGCCGCGTCCTCGATGACCGCCACGCCCCGCCGGTCGCCCAGCGCGCGGAAGGCCGGCATGTCGGCCATCTGCCCGAAGAGGTGGACGGGCATCACGGCCTTCGTCCGCTCGGTGAACGCCGCCTCGGCCGCCGCGGGGCTCAGGTTGAAGGTGTCCGCGTCGATGTCGGCGAACACCGGGCGCGCGCCCACGTTGTGGATGGCGCCCGCGGTGGCGAAGAAGGTGAAGGGCGAGGTCA
>DATACF010000655.1:0-1507 GCA_036259235.1 Longimicrobium sp.
GTTGCGGCGCTTCGGGGCCCCGGGCTTGACGCCGGCGGGGCGGCCGGCGGCCTTCTTGGCGGCGAGGTCCTTGGCCTTCTGCGCCTCCGTGGCGCGGCGCCGCTCGCGGGCGATCAGGAGCTGCTGGGGGAGCGAGGCCACGTTGGTGGTGGCGTAGTAGAGGTTGAGCCCCGACGGCATCCACCAGAAGAAGATCCCCATCATCAGCGGCATGGTGTAGAGCATCATCCGCGTCTGGGGGTTGTCCTCCATCCCGCTCATCTTGGTGCTGATCCACTGGAGGCCGAACATCGACACCACCAGGAACACCGGGAGGACGTACCACGGGTCCTTCAGCGACAGGTCGGGGAGCCAGGCGAAGGGCGTCCCGCGGAACTCCACCGCCCCCTGGAAGACGAAGAAGAGGGTGATCAGCACCGGCATGGGGATGAGGAGCGGGAGGCACCCGGACATCATGGAGAGGGGGTTGACCCCCAGCTCCTGGTACATCTTCATCATCTCCTCCTGCTGCTTCCGGGGGTCGTTCGCGTACTTCCCCTGGATCTCCTTCATCCGCGCCTGCATCTGCGGCTGCACGGCCATGTTCTTCATCTGCGCCCGCATGGCCCGCGCGTTCAGCGGCCACGTCACCAGGCGCATCATCACCCCGAAGATGATGAGCACCCACCCGTAGGCGATCCCCAGCCCGTCGTGCAGCTCGCGCAGGACCCAGAGGACCGCGGCGGCGATCGGGCGGATGACCGGGCGGAGCCACCGGTAGCCGTACGGGTTGACCTCCTCCAGCTCGTGCCCCGCCGCCTCCAGCTGCGAGTGCTCCAGCGGCCCCAGGTACGCCTGGTAGCGGAAGGTCCCCCCCGGCCCCAGGGGGCGGACGCCGTAGGCCTGCGCCCGCGGCGAGCGCACCGTCTTCCCCTCGGCCACGTACGTCTCGTCGGCGATGTCGCGGGCGACGACGTGGCGAAAGGCGGCCGAGTCCTGGTTGATGACCGCGAGGAAGAAGTAGCGGTCGCGGAAGCCGGCCCAGCGGGCCGGGCCGCCCTCGAGGGTGTCGATCCCGCTCGCCTTGCGGAGGTAGAGGCGCTCGATCCGCTCGCCCGTCCACCCCACCAGCGACAGCTCGCGCTCGGCGGCGTGCTCGGGGGCGTCGTGCGGCGCCAGCCCGGTCCCCAGCGAGGTCGCCACCTCGCCCGCGGTAACGCCGGAGACGCGCCCCTCGACGTCGATCAGGTAGCGGTCGGGGCGGAAGGTGTAGGTGACCGTCCCCGCCGGGCAGGTGAAGACGAGCCGCGCCGGGGCCGAGCCCGCCGCCAGGTCGAGGCGGGGGGCGCTCGGCTGGCAGTCGGCGGCGGCCAGGTCGAGGGTGCGGCCGTCCGCCGTGACGCGGCTGGCCAGGACGCCGGCGGCGCCGCGGGGGACGAGGCGGACGTTGGAGCCGGTGTCGGTGTACGAGCGGAAGCGGAGGAGCTCGCCCTGCTCCAGCGCCCCGCCGCGCGTCGAGAAGCGGTAC
>DATACF010000656.1:0-2829 GCA_036259235.1 Longimicrobium sp.
GCGGGGGGGGCGTTCTTCGTAGATCCAGCGGCCGGTCAGGACTTCGGCTGACGGTACTGGGGGTCGTTGTACATCTTGAACTGGCGGTAGACCTTGGGGACCACGCGGCCGGCGGCGACGTCGGCGAGGAGCCGGGTGAGCTCGGCGGCGAGGTCGTCGCGCTGGAGGCGGAGGACCGAGAGGCGGTCCTCGCAGCGGGCGCGGAAGTCGGGGGCGGCGTCGTCGCGGGCGGCCTGCTCGGCCATGTGGTAGATCTTGAGCTCCACGATGCTGAGCTTGTCGACGAGCGAGCCGACGGTCTCGGCCATCAGGCGCCTCCGCGGGCGGCGCGGACGGCCTCCATCACCGCCTCGTCGATCCGCTCGATCAGGTCGTTGCGGCGCTGGTTGAGCTTGTCGACGTTGCGCTTGGCGGCGGCCACCTGGTGGTCGTCGTCGACGCGCGCCTTGTCCTCTTCGTGCCAGAGCTCGATGTTCGTCTCGGCCAGCCGCGCGATCAGGGTGCCGATCGTATCCGTCATGTCCACAAGGGGTTCGTGCGTGTCCGGGTCCATGGGGTACGCGGGATTCTAACCGCCCGCCGCCGCCTACGCCATACCGCCCGCCCGCCTTGCCGGGCGGGGGGCGAAACGTATCTTCCCCCTCCCTGGTCCGGCCCGCGCGTCCCCGGCGCCGGGTCCGTCCGCGTCCGGTCCCCCTTCCTCCCGAAGTCCGTTGCCCGAAGCTCCCGCGCGGCTCGGCCGCGTGTGCGTGGTGATGATGAGCGCGCTGGGAGACGCCGTGCACGTCCTCCCGGTGATCAACGCGCTCAAGCGCCACGACCCGCTCTGCCACATCACCTGGGTCCTCCAGCCCGGGCCCGCGTCGATGGTGCGCGGGCACCCGGCGGTGGACGAGATCGTCCTCTTCCCCCGCTCGCGGGGGTGGCGGGCGTTCCGGGAGGTGCGGCGGACGCTCCGGGGCATGCGCTTCGACCTCGTCATCGACCTCCAGGTCTACTTCAAGGCGAGCGTGGTGACGGCCTTCGCGCGCGCTCCGGTGAAGCTGGGGTTCGACCGGGCGCGGGCGCGCGACTGGAACTGGCTGGTCACCAACCGGAAGATCCCCCCGCACGCGCCGCAGCACGTGCAGGAGCAGTACTTCGAGTTCCTCCACGCCCTCGGCGTCGACCCCGAGCCGGTGGAGTGGCGGCTGGGCCCGTGGGCGCTGGAGAGAGCGCGCCAGGAGGCGCTCTTCGGGGAGATCCCCCGCCAGGCGGCGGTGCTGGTGATCGGGAGCACGCACCCCGAGAAGGAGTGGCTCCCCCAGCGGTGGGCGGCGCTCTCGGACGCGCTGGTGGAGCGCTACGGCCTCACCCCCGTCATCGCGGGCGGCCGCTCGCCGCGGGAGGTGGAGACGGAGCGCGAGATCCAGCGCCTGGTGCGCTACCCCGTCATCTCCACCCTCGGCGCGCCCCTCCGCGACCTGGTGGCGCTGATCGACCGCTCGTCGCTCGTCGTCTCGCTCGACACGGGGCCGATGCACATGGCGGTGGCGCTGGGGACGCCGACCATCGCGCTCATGGGGTACATCAACCCGAAGCGCACGGGCCCCTGGCGGCGCTTCCACGACCTCCTGGTCGACGCCTACGGCGACCCCGGCGAGGACTATCCCGTCTCCATCGAGAAGCGCCCCGGGCGGATGAAGCGGATCACGGTGGACGACGTGCTGGAGCGGGTGGAGCGGTGGCGGACGCGGTACGCGGGGGAGGTCCGTTGAGCGCGTGGGAGGGGGAGCCGCCGCGCGAGGTGGCGGTGGTGATGCTGACGGCCGTCGGCGACGTGGTGCACACGCTCCCGGTCGTCCGCTCGCTCCGCGCCGCGTGGCCCCAGGCGCGGATCACCTGGGCCATCCAGCCGGGGCCCGCCGGGCTCGTCCGCCCCGTCGGCGCGGCGGACGAGCTTCTCGTCTTCGACCGGAAGGCGGGCGTTCGCGGAATCCGCGACTTCCGGCGGCGGTCGGCGGGGCGGCGGTACGACGTGGTGCTGGCGCTCCAGAGCTACTTCAAGGCGGGGCTCGTGGCCTCCCTCCTCCCCGCGCGGCGGCGGATCGGGTTCGACCGGGCGCGGGCGCGCGACGCGACCTGGCTCCTGGCGCGGGAGCACGTTCCCGCGCGGCCGCGGGCGCACATCCAGGACGAGCTGTTGGAGTTCCTCGACTACCTGGGCGTGCCGCGGCGGATGGAGTGGGGCGTGGGGGCGACGGAAGAGGAGCGGGCGCGCTACGCCGGGCTCCTTCCCGAGGACGGCCGTCCGGCGGTCGCGCTCGTCATCGGCACCAGCAAGCCGGAGAAGGAGTGGCCGGCGGAGCGGTACGCCCGGCTGGTGGACGCGCTGCATGCCGACCTCGGCGCCCGCGCCGTCCTCGTCGGCGCGAAGAGCGCGCGGGAGACGGCGGTGCGGGACACCATCGCGCGCCTCGCCTCCCATCCTCCGCTCGATCTTCTCGAATGGGACCTCCGCCGCGTCGCCTACCTCGTGGAGCGCGCCGACGTGCTGGTGAGCCCGGACACCGGGCCGCTCCACCTCGGCGTCGCCCTCGGCACGCCCACGGTGTCGCTGATGGGGTACACCAACCCGAAGCGCTTCGGCCCCTACGGCCGCTTCCACGACCTCCTGATCGACGCGTACGGCGACCCGGGCGAGGACTACCCCGTCACCGCCGGCCACCGCCCCGGCCGGATGGAGCGGATCGCGGTCGACCAGGTGCTGGAGAAGGTCGAGCGCGCGCTCCGGGAGTATCCGCGCGGGGGCTGACCTCCTGAAATGTCTCACGCAGAGGAGCAGAGTCA
>DATACF010000657.1:0-9169 GCA_036259235.1 Longimicrobium sp.
GCGCGGTCGAAGCGCTGCTCGAAGGTCTCGCCGAGCGCCTGAAGCTGGCGGAGCGCCTCGTGGCGGGGCGCGCGGACGGAGGCGGGGCGCACCTCGCGGGGCGCGCGCGCCTTCAGCGGGAGGGAGCGGTGGAAGAGGATGTGGGGGAGGAGGACCCAGCGGAGGAGGCGCAGCCGCCACCCGGACGTCTTCATCGCCATCCCCCGCCCCGTCTCCATCTCGCCGATCACCACCTCGTAGGTCATCGTCAGGTGCTCGGTGATCTCGGCCGGCGTCCACTTCCCCGGCGCCCACGGCCGCGTCCACGCCTCGTCGCTCAGGCCCTCGGCGGTGTCGAGATACGCCGCCAGCGCCACGCGGTGCTCGTCGCACGCTTCCTCCCACCTGCGGTCGGTCGCGCGGGCGGTGCGTTCTGCGGCGGCGCTCGAGGACATGCGAGAGGCTCCTGCGAGGGAAGCGTTCGGCGGAAGACGCCGGGGGGACCGGCGGAAGCGTCGGGCGGAGGACCGGACGAACGGGCGAAGGGACCGCCCCGGAAAAGAACGCCGCCCCCGCCCCCTCGAAGAGGGCGAGGGCGAGCGAAACGCGTCAGCGCGCGGCCTCGGCGACCGGGGCGGCGACGAGGTCGGGGCCGCGGAGGCGGACGTGGCCGGCCGCGTCGGCGGGGCCCAGGACCAGCCCGTCCACCGCCATCGCCGTGAAGAGGAGGGCGAGGTAGAGGAGCGATCCCTTGTAGAGCGACCACGCCGGCTGCGTGAAGTTTTCGGCGCGCATCACCCGGATCACCCCGCGGAGGAACCAACCGCCCAGGAGCGCCGCGGCGATCCCGTACACCGGCCCCAGCCCGCCGTACGCCACCGGCGCCAGCGTCACGGGGACGAGGAGGAGCGTGTAGATCAGCATCTGCCGCATCGTCTCGCGCTCGCCCCAGACGTTGGGGGCCATGGGGACGCCCACGCGGCCGTAGTCCTTCTGCTTCACCAGCGCCAGCGCCCAGAAGTGCGGCGGCGTCCAGAAGAAGACGATGAGGAACATGTACACCGCCGTCAGCGACACCTCGCCCGTCGCCGCCGCCCACCCCACCAGCGGCGGGAAGGCGCCCGCCGCGCCGCCGATGACGATGTTCTGCGGCGAGGTGCGCTTGAGCCAGCGCGTGTAGACGAAGACGTAGTACAGCAGCCCCGCCAGGGCCAGCCCGGCGGAGAGGAGGTTGACGAAGAGCGCGAAGACCGCGAACGCCGCCGCGCCCAGCACGATCCCGAAGCCCAGGACGTGCCCCGGCGACATCCGCCCGCTGGGGATGGGCCGCAGCGCCGTGCGCGGCATCCGCGCGTCGATGTCGCGGTCCATGAACATGTTGATGGCGTTGGCGCCGCCCGCCATCAGGTAGCCGCCCAGCATCGTCCACAGCACCGTCGCCAGGGTGGGCCACCCGCGGAGCGCGATGGTCATCGGCGCCACGGTGGTCACCAGCAGGAGCGAGATGATGCGCGGCTTGGTCAGCGTCACGTAGTCGCGCAGGCGCTGGCGCGCGCCGCCGGAGGCGCCCGCGCGGTGGGCGGCGATCCCCGCCCGCTGCGTGGCCGTGGTGTGCGGCGTCCGCAGAGACTCGCGCACCGCCGACGGGTCGGAGACGAGCCGCACGCTGGTATCGGACATTCGATTCACTTCGGGGAGCAACAGGAGCCGGACCCGGCGGCTGCCTGGGTCCGGACGCTCGGGCGCAAATATAACCCCCGGCCCCCCGCGCGCCACCCCGCCGCCGACAAGGTCCAGGGACTTCCCGACGCGCCCGTGGGAGATCTCCCGACAACGCTCGTCCGCCGCGGCGAAGACATTTGCTCTCAGGCACTTGCGCCGCCCTCGCACGCGCGTGTATCGTCCCCGCGCATCGCCCTCGCACCCGCCGACCTCTGGACCACGGATGACCGGACCCGCCGCCCTGACCCGCTTCGCCCGCTACGCCTGGGCCGTCCTCGCCGCCAACGTGGGCGTGGTGCTCTGGGGCGCGTACGTGCGCGCCACGGGCTCGGGCGCGGGGTGCGGCGACCACTGGCCGAAGTGCGACGGCGAGGTGATCCCCCGCCTGGCCTCGACCGAGCAGGTGATCGAGTTCACCCACCGCGCCACCAGCGGCATCGCCCTCCTGATGGTGGTGGCCCTCCTGGTCTGGTCGCGGCGCGCCACCCCGCGGGGGCACGCGGCGCGCGCCGGGGCGGCGTGGTCGATGTTCTTCATGCTCACCGAGGCGGCGGTGGGCGCGGGGCTCGTCCTCCTCAAGCTCGTCGCGGGGAACCAGTCGCTGGCCCGCGTCTGGTGGATGGCCGCGCACCTGGTGAACACCTTCCTCCTCCTGGGCGCGCTGGCGCTCACCGCCTGGTGGGCCTCGGGCGGGCGTCGCTTCCGCCTCCGCGGCGGCGGCGCGCTGGGCGGCGTCCTCGCCTTCGCGGTGCTCGCCACCCTCCTGGTCGGCGTCACCGGCGCGGTGACGGCGCTGGGCGACACGCTCTTCCCCAAGACGAGCGTGGGGCTCGACCTGGCGCCCACGGCGCACTTCCTGGAGCGCCTCCGCGTCGTCCACCCCGTCGTCGCCGTCCTCACCGGCCTCCTCGTCGTCGCCGCCGGCGCCCTCGCCCGCCGCCGCCGGCCGTCCCGCGCCACGGTCGTCCTCTCGCACGCGCTCACCGCCCTCTTCGCCACCCAGGTGATCGCGGGCACCGTCAACGTCCTCCTCCTGGCGCCCGTGTGGATGCAGATCGTCCACCTCCTCCTCGCCGACGCCGTCTGGATCGCGCTGGTGCTGACCGCCGCCTCAGCGCTGGCGGTCGAAGAGCCGGCGGTCACGACGGAGACGGAGGCGCGCGAGCCGGACCTGGTGCTGAGCGCCTGACGCTCATCGAAGCTCTGATCAGATGAGCCGCGAAGCTCGTCATCCTGAGGGAGCCGGGCGCCGAACCCGCGTCCGCACAACCGCTTGCGGCGACCGAAGGATCTGCGCCGGCGGAATGCGCGACCCTCCGGCTCCGCGCGAGGGCTGGCCACAGATCCTTCACTCCGCGCCCGACATCGGTGCGAAAGAAAGTACGGCGCGGCGGTCCGTTCAGGATGACAGCGACCGCGTGAAGCCGCCGGACCCATCCCCCGCACTCCCGCACTCCCGCACTCCCGCACTCCCGCACTCCCGCACTCCCGCACTCACGCACTCACGCACTTTCGCAGTCGACCCCGGAACGTGTCTTGCACCCCCGCGGTACCCTGACGCGCGGCGCGAGAACCGCGTCGTGGCAGGCATCCATCCACAGACGACGCGAGGGGACGTCACCGTGACCGAGATCGCGGAGCGCCTGAGGCTGGGCGGGCGGGAAGTCAACGTTGGGCGGAACGAGCGGATCGCCTCGGCCGTCGGCGGCGCGGGGCTGGTGGCGCTGGGGGCACGGCGGCGGGGGCTGGGCGGCGCGATCCTGGGGGCGGCGGGGGCGTTCCTCCTCCACCGCGGGGTCACGGGGCACTGCATGGTCTACGGCGCGATGGAGCTCGACACCACCGGGCGCGGGCAGCCCGCCCGGCTCGACGACGACGAGCCGATCGGCGTCAGCGCCATGGCGACCATCACCGTCAACCGGAGCCCCGAGGAGCTCTACGCCTTCTGGCGCGACTTCCGCAACGCCCCGCGCTACATGGGCCGCATCGCCTCCGTCGACGTCCTCGACGAGACGCGCTCGCGGTGGACGGCCACGGGGCCGATGGGGCGCTCGTGGACGTGGGACTCGGAGGTCACCGATGACCGCGAGGGGGAGCTGATCGCCTGGGAGTCGCTCCCGGGGTCCGACCTCCCCAACCGCGGGTGGGTGCAGTTCCTCCCTGTGCCGGACGGCCGCGCCGAGGTGCGCTACTTCGTGGAGCTCGACCCGCCGGGCGGGATCGTGGGGCAGGCCATCGCCCAGGCCTTCCACGAGGCGCCCGACGAGATGGTCCGCGGCGACCTCCGCCGCTTCCGCCAGCTGGTGGAGGCCGGCGAGATCCCCACCACCACCGGGCAGCCCTCCGGGCGGGAGGCGTGGGTCGATGACGCATCCGAAGGCTGAGCTGCGGCTGACCGGCCCCCGCGCCCACCCCGGCGGGGGCCCGGAAGGCCCGAAGAAGAAGAAGGGGTTCGGCCGCGCCGAGGCGCTGGCGGTGGCGCAGGGGGCGTTCTACACCGCCACGGGGGTGTGGCCGATCCTCGACCTGGAGTCGTTCGAGGCCGTCACCGGCCCCAAGCCCGAGGGGTGGCTGGTGAAGACCGTCGGCGGCCTCCTGGGCGTGGCCGGCGCCGCGCTCACGCTGGCGGGGGCGCGGAAGCGCGTCACCCCCGAGCTGGCGCTGATCGGCGCGGGGAGCGCGGCGGTGCTGGCCGCCATCGACGTGGTCTACGTCGGCAAGCGGCGGATCTCCCCCGTCTACCTCCTCGACGCGGTGGCCGAAGGCGCCCTCGTCGCCGCGTGGGCCGCCACGGCGCGGGAGGTGGCGGCGGAGGCGAGGAGCCCGGGCGAGCGCGCCGAGTCGCGCGTCCAGGGAGGGCTTCGGCTGACGGCGGAGCGGAGGAAGAGGGGCGACGGAGGCGGTATGCTGGCACGGCGCCAGCGACGCGCGGGGTGACGACGTCGGGAGTGCGTGAGTGCGTGAGACGAGCCGCCGGTGCGGGATGCGCCGGCGGCTCAGTCGTTCGGGAGATCGAGGGATCGGGGGAAACGCGCAGGCGCCCGCCCTATCATTCCGAGGGAGGAACGACCGGGGAATCTACCCGCCCCGCCCGGGAGCCCGTCGAAGCGACCGACCGTCCGCATGCGGTGTACACGGACGCCTCGAATCGAATCGACCAGCGATCAGGAAGCGAAAGCGATGGCGGAAACGACGTTCGTGGCGGAGAAGACGGGCGAGCTGCGGCTGGAGGCGGCGGAGAAGGAGGCGCGCTACCGGGCGGTGGCGGAGCAGGTGGAGGCGGTGCTCGCCCCCGAGCGCGACCTGCTGGCGGCGATGTGCACGGTGGTGTGCCTCCTCCACAACGCCTTCCCGTACTACTTCTGGACCGGCTTCTACCGCCGCGTCGGCCCCCGCCTCCTCCGCGTCGGCCCGTACCAGGGGACGATGGGGTGCCTGGAGATCGACTTCGCCCGCGGCGTCTGCGGCGCGGCGGCGCGCGAGCGGGCGACCCAGCTCGTCCCCGACGTCCACGCCTTCCCCGGCCACATCGCCTGCGACTCCGCCTCCGCGTCCGAGATCGTCGTCCCCGTCTTCGACGCCGCCGACGAGCTGATCGCCGTCCTCGACGTCGACAGCACCCTCCCGGCGGCCTTCGACGAGGTCGACCAGCGCTGGCTGGAGCACGTCGTCCGCCTGCTGCGCGACAAGGACGCCGTCCCCGTCATCGCCACCGCCTGACCCTCGCGGCACCGTCCACGAAACGCACCGACGTCCGCTTTCCAGCCGCGGTTTCAACCGCCTGGGTCGAACCCTGTCGGAGCGCACCGCCGCCCGTCGTCGCACCCTCCCCGCGGCGCCGAGCACACCTACAGGGTCCTGGAGACCTTCACCGCCGTCGAGGCCACCCACCCGCCCGCCCAGGTCCACGGCCGCGACGAGTAAACGGAACGGGAGCACGAACGTACGGGAGGACCAACCGCGGCCCGGCACCGCGGCTCGTCCTCCCGTACCGCGCGTTCGTACCTCCGTGCTTCCGGCCTCCCGCACCCTCGTACTTTCGTACCGCTTCCCGGGCGAGGTATCTTCCCGGCTTCCCCCGTGAAGATCCGCGAGCCCCCGCGCATGGCCGACGACCCGACCCCGCCCGCCCCCGCCCCCCCGCCACGCCGCACCCTGCCGCCGCTGGTCCGGGCGCTCCTGCGCGTCCCGCTCTTCTACAAGATCCTGATCGCCAACGCGCTGCTGGTGCTGGTGGGGACCATCTTCGGGAGCTACGTCACCGCCGCGTACGTCCGCCAGCAGCCCGAGGCGTCGACCCTCGACCTGGTGGGCGGGCTGGCGCTGGTGGGGATCGTGGTGACCGTCACCGTCAACGCGCTGATCCTCAGCGTCGCCCTCAAGCCCCTCGACCTCCTGGAGCGCACCGCCGCCCGCGTCCAGAAGGGCGACCTCGACTCCCGCGCCCCCGTCTCCACGGTGGCCGACCGCGAGCTCGACCGGCTGACGCGCACCTTCAACGCCATGCTCGACGCGGCCGCCGCCTACCGCGAGCGCCTCCGCGAGGTCGCCGCCCGGGCGCTGAACGCCGCCGAGGAAGAGCGGAAGCGGATCGCCCGCGAGCTCCACGACGAGACGGCGCAGATGCTGGCCGCCCTCCTCATCCGCATCCGCGTCGTCCGCGGCGCCCGCGACCCCGGGGCGGTGGACGCGCTCCTGGAGGACATGCGCCGCGAGGTGGGGCAGGCGCTGGAGGGGATCCGCCGCTTCGCGCGGGGGCTGCGCCCCCCCGCGCTCGACGAGCTGGGGCTCGTCCCCGCCCTGGAGAGCCACCTCCGCCAGCTGGAGGAGATCGCGGGCTTGCGGATCACCCTCGACGCCGCCCCGCTGGGCGACGCGCTCCCCCCCGAGGCCGAGCTCGCCCTCTACCGGATCGTCCAGGAGGCGCTCTCCAACGTCGTCCGCCACGCCCACGCCACCCGCGCGGACGTCCGCATCGAAGCCGAGGACGGCCGCGCCGTCGTCACCGTCGAGGACGACGGGCACGGCTTCGAGCCCGGGCGCGTGATGTCGCGCGAAGGGGGCGGGCTGGGGCTCTTCGGGATGAACGAGCGCGCCGCCTACCTCGGCGGCCGCGTCGAGGTCACCAGCGCCCCCGGCGCCGGGACCCGCGTCCGCGCCGAGATCCCCCTCTCGCCCCCCGCGGCCGGACAGGGCTGACCGGGCACCGGGCGCGGGGGGCGGGGTACGGGAAAGTCCGGGAGGCGCTTACCAACCGTCTCCCGCCACGATAGATTATCCATCTGTTTCCGCGCGGGACCCCGCGCGCACGCCGTCCCCGCTGGAGTCCGTGACGATGAGCACCCCCACCGCCGCGCCGCGCGCGCCGCGTCCCGCCGCCCCTGTGGGGCCGCCGAAGCGTTCCTTCTGGCAGCAGCTCAGGGGGGGCGACCTCCGCCAGCTCCTCCCCCGCCTGGCTCCGCACCGGGGGGCGCTCGCCATCGCCTCGCTGATGCTCCTGGGGAGCACCGCCGCCGGGCTCGTCTTTCCGCTGGTGGTCGGGCAGATCGTCGACACCTTCGAGAACCCCGACTTCGGGATGCTCAACCGGACGGCGCTCCTCCTCCTGGGGCTCCTCGCCGTCCAGGCGGTGATGAACTTCGTCCAGGCGTACCTGCTGAGCGCCACCGGCGAGCGGGTGATCGCCCGCCTCCGCGAGGACCTCTTCGCGCGCCTCCTCTCCTTCCCCCCCGCCTTCTTCGCCGACCGCCGCACGGGCGAGCTCACCAGCCGCCTCAGCGCCGACGTGCAGATGCTCCAGGGGGTCCTCAGCATGCACGTTGCCGAGCTCCTCCGGCTGGGGCTGACGCTGGGCGGGACGGTGGTGATGCTGGCGATCATCGACGTCGAGCTCACGCTGGTGACCCTCCTGATCGTCCCCATCGTCGTGGGCACCATGCTCTACTTCGGGAACGCGCTCAAGAGGTCGTCGCTGGGGCTGATGGACCAGGTGGCCGACGCCACGGCCATCGCCGAGGAGGCGTTCTCGCAGGTCCGCGTGGTGCAGAGCTTCGTCCGCGAGCCCTTCGAGCGCGCCCGCTACGGCGACCGCATCGCCGTGGCGGTGCGGGTCGCGCTCCGCCGCGCCGTCATCCGCGGCCTCTTCTTCTCCGTCATCGGCTTCGCCTCGCTGGCCGGCTCCGTCCTCGTCCTCTGGGTGGGCGGGCGGATGGTGCTGGCGGGGGAGATGACCGCCGGGACGCTGGTCAGCTTCCTCCTCTACGCCGCCACCGCCGCCAACTCCGTCGGCGGGATCGGGCAGCTGTGGAGCGCCTACCAGGAGGCCACCGGCGCCGCCGGGCGCGTCTTCGAGCTCCTCCGCGCCCTCCCCCACCTCCGCGACCCCGAGCACCCCGAGGCGCTCCCCAAGCCCGTCCGCGGCGCCGTGGCGCTGGAGGGGGTCTGGTTCCGCTACGAGCGCCCCTCCGAGCTCCCCGTCCTCCCGCCCGCCGGGAACCCGATGATGCCGTGGGGGCCGCCGCGCGAGGTGGCCATGCCCCTCCCGCAGGGCCCCGCGCCCGACTGGACCCTCCGCGACCTCACGCTCCGGCTCGCCCCCGGCGAGATCGTGGCGCTGGTGGGTCCCTCGGGGGCCGGAAAGACGACGATCGCCTCGCTGATCCCCCGCTTCTGGGACCCGCAGGAGGGGCGCGTGACGCTGGAGGGGGTCGACGCGCGGAAGCTCCGCCTGGCCGACCTCCGCGAGGCGGTGGGCGTCGTCCCTCAGGAGACGCTCCTCTTCAGCGGCACCATCCGCGAGAACATCGCCTACGGGCGGCCGGATGCGCCGGACGAGGAGATCGTGGCCGCCGCGCGGGCGGCGCACGCGCACGAGTTCGTGCAGCTCCTCCCCGAGGGGTACGACACCAAGGTGGGCGAGCGGGGGGTCAAGCTCTCCGGCGGGCAGCGGCAGCGGATCTCGCTGGCGCGGGCCATCCTCAAGGACCCGGCGGTGCTGATCCTCGACGAGGCCACCAGCAACCTCGACGCCGAGAGCGAAGCGCTCATCGAGGACGCGCTCGACCGTTTGCTCGCCGGGCGGACGACGCTCATCATCGCGCACCGGCTCTCGACCGTGCGGCGGGCGCACCGGGTGGTGGCGCTGGAGGGGGGACGGATCGTCGAGGAGGGGACCCACGCCGAGCTGATGGCGCAGGGCGGGCTGTACGCGCGTCTGTACGCCCGGCAGTTCCGCGACGAGGCGCCCCCCGCCGAGGAAGCCGTCGAGGTCGAGGCCGTCGTCTGATTTCTTCGCTTCGGCCGGCGTTTACGGCTGAACGGCAACTTCAACGGCGAACGGCAACGGCGGCTTTGGGCGTGTCCCTCCGCTGCGCTCCGGGCCGGGCTGCGGGCCGCGTAGGCAACGATACGACCGTTGCCAACGCGGCGAAGCCCCTGGCGGACTCCCCGGCGGCCGCGATCACGTAGC
>DATACF010000658.1:0-9113 GCA_036259235.1 Longimicrobium sp.
TCCGGCGACGGCGCGGGGGCGCCGCCCGCGGCCTCGGCGAGGGCGGCGACGGTGGGGTGCTGGAAGAGCTGCCGGGGGGTCAGCGCCAGCCCGGCGCGGGTGGCGCGGGCGGCCACCTGCACGGTGCGGATGGAGTCGCCGCCCAGGTCGAAGAAGTCGTCGTGCACGCCCACGCGCTCGGCGCCGAGGACCTCGCGCCAGATGGCGGCCAGCGTCTCCTCGGCCGGGGTGCGCGGGGCCACGTACTCCGCCGCCTCGGGGCGGACGGCGCCGGGGTCGGGAAGGGCGCGGCGGTCGAGCTTCCCGTTCGGCGTCAGCGGGAAGGCGTCCATCCACACGAAGGCGGAGGGGACCATGTACTCCGGGAGCACGTCCCGGATCGCGGTCCGCAGGTCGGCGGCCGGGACCGCCTCCCCGTCGGCGAAGAGGTAGGCCACCAGCCGCGCGTCGCCGGCGCCGCCGCGGGCGACGACGACGGCCTGGCGGACGGCGGGGTGGCCGAGGAGCGCGGCCTCGACCTCGCCGGGCTCGATGCGGTGGCCGCGCACCTTCACCTGCGCGTCCAGGCGGCCCAGGTACTCCAGCCGCCCGTCGGCGCGCCAGCGGGCGCGGTCGCCGGTTCGGTACATCCGCGCGCCGGGGGCGGGGGAGAAGGGGTCGGGGACGAAGCGCTCGGCCGTCATCCCCGGCCGCCCCCAGTAGCCGCGCGTCACCCCGTCGCCGCCGATCAGGAGCTCGCCGGGGACGCCCACGGGGACGGGGCGGAGCGCGCCGTCGACGACGTAGACGCGCGTGTTGGCGATCGGGCGGCCGATGGTGACCGGCCCTTCGGCGCCCACGTCGTCCATCGCCGACCAGACGGTGGTCTCCGTGGGCCCGTACATGTTCGACAGCCGCGTCCCGTTCGCCACCAGCGCGTCCGCCAGCTCGCGCGGGAGCGCCTCGCCGCCGCAGAGGAGGCGCATGGCGGCGGGGGGCGTCCACCCGGCCTCCAGGAGCATCCGCCAGGTGGCGGGGGTGGCCTGCATCACGGTGGCGCCGCCGCGCTCCACCAGCTCGCGGAGCCGCATCCCGTCCGACGCCGTCTCCCGCCCGGCGAGGAGGACGGTGGCGCCGGTGGTCAGCGGGAGGAAGATCTCCAGGACGGAGATGTCGAAGGCGCTCGTCGTCACCGCCAGGAGCCGGTCGTCCGCCGTCAGCCCCGGCGCCTCGCGCATCGACGCGAGGAAGTTCACGACGGCGCCGTGGGGGACCATCACCCCCTTCGGCCGGCCGGTCGACCCCGAGGTGTAGATGACGTACGCCAGGTTCGCCGCCGTCGCCTCGATCCCGGCATCCCGCGACGAATCCTCCGCCTCCGCCCCCTCCCCGTCGATCACCACCATCGGGACCGCCGTCTCCGGCAGGCCGCCGCGGACGCGCGCCTCCGTCACCAGCACGGCGGCGCGGGAATCCTCCAGCACGTACGCGATGCGGCCGGCCGGGTAGGCGGGGTCGAGCGGGACGTACGCGCCGCCCGCCTTCAGGACGCCGAGCATGGCCGCGACCATGTCGGCCGAGCGCTCCAGCGAGATCGCCACGCGCGCGTCCGGGCCCACGCCCAGGGCGCGGAGCCGGCGGGCGATCCGCTCCGCGCGCGCGTCGAGGTCGCGGTACGTCCACCGCGCGCCCTCGGACTCGATGGCGATCGCCTCCGGCGTCCGCGCGGCCGTCTCGGCGAAGAGCGAATGGATCGTGGCCTCGCGCGGATAGTGGCGCGACGTCGCGTTGGCCTCCTCGACGACGCGGCGGCGCTCGGCGGCGTCCATCATCTCCAGCGCGGAGACGGGGGCGTCCGGCGTCTCCACCGCGCGCTCCAGGAGGGCGCAGAAGTGGGCGAACATCCGCTCGACGGTGGAGACGTCGAAGAGGTCGCTGTCGTGCTCCCAGATCAGCGTCATGGCGTCGGGGTCGTCCGCGCCGCCGGTGCGGGGGATCCCCACGAGGTTCATGTCGAACTTCGCCGTGGAGTTGCTCAGCGCCAGGTCCAGCCGCAGCGTCGCGCCGGGCAAGTCGAGCGACGGCACGGCGGAGTCGTGGAACGAGAACATCACCTGGAAGAGCGGGTTCCGGCTCAGACTCCGGTCCGGCCGCACGGCATCGACAACCGCGTCGAAGGGCACGTCCTGGTGCGCGTACCCCTCCAGCGCGGCGTCGCGGACGCGGCCCAGGAGGGCGCGGAACGAGGGGTCGCCGGAGAGGTCGGCGCGCACCACCATGGAGTTGACGAACATCCCGATCACCCGCGCCACCTCGGGCTGCCCGCGCACGGCGATGGCGGTGGCGACGTTGAGGTCGCTTTGCCCGGCGTAGCGCGAGAGGAGGAGGTCGAAGGCGGCGAGCATGGTCATGAACGGCGTCGCCCCCTCGGCGCGGCTGAGCGCCTGCACCCGCCGGACGAGCGCGCCGGGGACGCGGAAGCGCGGCGCGGCGCCGCGGAAGCGCTGGAGCGCCGGGCGCGGCCGGTCGAGCGGGAGCTCCAGCACCGGCGGGCTCCCCTCCAGCGTCCGCCGCCAGTAGTCGATCTGCGCCTTGGCCCCCGGCGTCCGCAGCCACTCGCGCTGCCAGACGCAGTAGTCCACGAACTGGAGCGGGAGCTCGGGGAGGACGGGCGCCCGCCCCTCCAGCCGGGCGCGGTAGACCTCCAGGAGGTCGGCGAGGAGGAGGTTGAAGCTCCACCCGTCGTGCACCAGGTGGTGCTCCACCTGCACCAGGACGTGGTGGTCGTCGGCCAGCTTCAGGAGCGCCCACCAGACGAGGGTGGCGTCGTTCTCGATGTCGAAGCGGCGCTGGAACTCCACGTCCATCCACGCCCGGACGGCGCGGTCGCGCTCGGCCTCGGGCGTCCCGGTGAGGTCGACCACGGGGAAGCGGACCTCGAACGGGGGATTGACCCGCTGCACCGGCTGGCCGTCCACGGTGGGGAAGGAGGAGCGGAAGATCTCGTGGCGGCGCACCACCTCCGTCATCCCCGCCTCCAGCGCGGGGACGTCGAGCCGCCCGCGGAAGGTGAGCGAGGCGTGCGCGTGGTACGCCAGGTTGTCGGGCGCGAGCTGGAGGAGGAACCAGACGCGCTCCTGCGACGCCGAGAGCGGGAAGTCCCTCCGCCCGTCGCGGGGGACGGGGAGGACGGGGGGGAGCCGGTGCGTGCTCGACGACGCGCGCGCCTCGTCGACCGCCGCCGCGAAGCTCGCCGCCGTCGCCGCGCCGAAGAGGGCGGAGAGCGGCGCCTCGACCCCCAGCGCGTCGCGGACGCGCGAGACGACGCCGGTGGCCGCCAGCGAGTGGCCGCCGAGCGCGAAGAAGACGTCGTCCATCCCCACCCGCTCCACGCCCAGCACCTCGGCCCAGACCTCCGCCACGACGCGCTCCGTCTCCGTGCGGGGCGCCACGTACTCCGCCTCCGACTCCGCCGCGGCGGGCGCGGGGAGGGCGGCGCGGTCCACCTTCCCGTTCGGCGTCAGCGGGAGGGCGTCCAGCGCCACGAAGGCGGCGGGGACCATCCACTCGGGGAGCTTTTCTCCCAGGTGCTCGCGGAGGGCGGCGGCGTCGACCTCGCTCCCGTCCTTGGGGACGACGTACGCGACGAGGCGCCGCATCCCCGGCACGTCCTCGCGCGCGACCACGACCGCGCGGGCGACGTTCGCGTGCGACTCGAGGACGGCGGCGACCTCGCCCGGCTCGATGCGGTAGCCGCGCACCTTCACCTGCTCGTCGATCCGCCCCATGAACTCCAGCGCCCCGTCGTCGCGGTGCCGCGCGCGGTCGCCCGTGCGGTACATCCGCGCGCCGGGGACGGAGGAGAAGGGGTCGGGGACGAAGCGCTCGGCGGTGAGCGCGGGGCGGTTCAGGTACCCGCGCGCGACACCGCCGCCGCCGATGACGATCTCGCCCGCCTCGCCCTGGGGCACCGGGTCGAGCGCGTCGTCCACCAGGTGCACGGACGCGCCGGGGAGCGCGGCGCCGATCGGCGGCGTCCGCCCGTCGGGGACGCAGACGGCGACCGTGGCGCAGACCGAGGCTTCGGTGGGGCCGTAGCCGTTCAGGAAGCGGCGCCCGGGCGCCCAGCGGCGCACCACCTCGGGCGGGCACGCCTCGCCGGCCGACTTGAGGGTGCGCAGGGCGGGGAGCGCCGCCGCGGGGAGGACGGCGAGGGCGGAGGGGGGGAGGATGGCGTGCGTCACCCCGCCCGTCTCCATCAGCCGCAGGAGCCCGGGGCCGGGGAGGAGCTCGCCGCGCGGCGCCATCCGCAGCGCGGCGCCGGCCAGGAGCGCCTGAACGATCTCGAAGACCGAGGCGTCGAAGGAGGCCGAGGCGAACTGGAGGAAGGTGTCGCCCGCGCCCAGCCCCATCTCCGCGATCCCCGCCCGCGCCGTCGCCACGATCCCCCGGTGCGGCACGGCCACGCCCTTCGGCCGCCCCGTCGAGCCCGACGTGTAGATGACGTAGGCCACCTGCTCGGGCGCGACGGCCGGAAGCGCGACGCCGTCTCCCGCATCCGAATCATCTGCATCCGAATCCTCCGTCACCGGCACCAGCGAAACCGGCGCGCCCGCCAGCGGCGAGGACGCAGGGTCGAGGACGAGGACGTGGCGCGTCTTCGAATCCCCCACCATGTACGCCAGCCGGTCGGCCGGGTACGCGGGGTCGAGCGGGAGGTACGCGCCGCCCGCCTTGAGGATGGCGAGGAAGGAGACGACCAGCTCCGGCGCGCGCTCCATGCACACCCCCACCGGCTCCTCCGGGCGGAGCCCGAGGCGGACGAGGCGCCGCGCCAGCTGGTCCGCCCGCGCGTCCAGCTCCGCGTACGTCACCGTCCGTGCGCCGAAGACGATCGCCGCCGCGTCCGGCGCCGCCGCCGCCCGCGCCGCGAAGGCGCCGTGCACGGTCGTCTCGTCGAGCGAAGGTGCGGAGGGCGAATCCGCTCGCGACTCCGCCGACGGACGCGGCGCGTCGGGGTCGGGGAGGGCGCGGCGGTCCACCTTCCCGTTCGGGGTGAGCGGAAGGGCGGGGAGGGCGACGAAGGCGGCGGGGACCATGTAGTCCGGGAGCCGCTCGCGGAGGAACGCGCGGAGCGCCGACGCGGACGGGGCCGCGCCGGCCGGGGGGACGACGTAGGCCACCAGGCGCTTCCGCCCGCCGTCGTCGCGCACGGCGGCCGCGGCCTGGCGCACCTCCGGGTGCTCGGCGAGGACGGCCTCGATCTCCGCCAGCTCGATGCGGAAGCCGCGCACCTTCACCTGCCCGTCGATGCGCCCCAGGAAGTCGACCGCGCCGTCGGCCAGGAGCCGCGCCTGGTCGCCCGTGCGGTAGAGGCGCGCGCCGGGGGCGGCCGCGAAGGGGTCGGGGACGAACGCCGCCGCCGTCTGCCCCGGCCGGTCGAGGTAGCCGCGCGCCAGCCCCCCGCCCCCCACGTACAGCTCCCCCGCCTCGCCGTCCGCCACGGGGCGGAGCTCCTCGTCCAGCACGCGGACGTAGGTGTCGCGGATGGGGCGGCCGACGGGGATGGGGCCCGTGACCGCCTCCGCGTCGGCGACGGCGTGGCAGCAGGCGAAGGTGGTCGTCTCCGTGGGCCCGTAGCCGTTGATCACCTTCAGCCCCGGCACCGCGCCGAGGAGGGCGCGCACGTGCGCGGGCGAGAGGACGTCGCCCCCGGCCAGGAGCTGGCGGACGCCGCGGAGGTCGCCCGGCCGCTCGTCCACCATGGCGTGGAAGAGCCCGGCGGTGAGCCAGAGCACCGTCACGCCTTCGGCGCGGATCACGGCCCCCAGCTCGTCGAGCGCCGGGGCCCCCGCGGGGACGACGGCCAGCCGCGCCCCGTTCAGGAGCGCCGCCCACACCTCGAAGGTCGTCGCGTCGAACGACGCCGGGGCGAAGTGGAGGACCACGTCGCGGGGAGAGAGCTCGACGTACCCCGCGTCCACCACCACCCGGAGGACGCCCCGGTGCGTCGCCGCCACCCCCTTCGGCCGCCCCGTCGTCCCCGAGGTGTAGACCACGTACGCCAGCCCGTTCGGGTCCGCCGG
Source organism: Longimicrobium sp. (assembly GCA_036259235.1). GTDB lineage: Bacteria > Gemmatimonadota > Gemmatimonadetes > Longimicrobiales > Longimicrobiaceae > Longimicrobium. Next base: position 6,066 of record DATACF010000658.1, read on the forward strand.
GAGCTCCGGCGCCCCCGCCGGCTCCTCGTCGAACGCCGCCCACGACGCGTCCACCTCCACGACGGGGAGGGCGTGCGGGGGGAGCGCGGACGCCGACGCCGCGTCGGCCACCAGGACGGCCGCGCGCGCGTCCTCCAGCATGAAGGCCAGGCGCTCGCGCGGATACGACGGGTCGAGAGGGACGTAGACGCCCCCCGCCTTCAGCACCCCCAGGAGGGAGGCCACCCCCTCGGGCGAGCGCTCCACGCACACCCCCACCCGCGTCTCGGGGCCCACCCCCAGCCGCCGGAGCCGGTGCGCCAGCCGGTTGGCCCGCGCCTCCAGCGCCGCGTAGGTCAGCGTCCGGCCGCCGCACGAGAGGGCGACGGCGTCCGGCGCCTCCGCCGCGCGCGCCGCGAAGTGTCCGTGGATGCCGCCGGGGGTCGTGCTCATGGTGACCACTGCGTCCGCGTCTGAGTTTCCATGGGGGCGCAAAAGGCGTGCGGAGGGCGTAGATCCGCCCTTCGCATGCCGTTCGCGCGAAAGCATTCGTGTCTTCTTCGGATTCCCGCCGTCGATCATAACGCCGCACCCCGCGCGCCTGGAACCCCCCCCGGCGGGGCGGGCGACAGCGGACAATCCGTTCTCCGGCCCGCCCCCTTCCGCGCCTCTGGTCCGCCCCTTGCTCCCCCGTCCGCTTCCGGTTCGGGGCCCGGGCCGCCGGAGGGAGCGCCCGGGTCGGCGGGGGAGACGGCACAGCAGGAGAGACGGCACAGGGGAGGGAGCGTTGGACGTTACGCACGACGACGAGCACGACATGGCCGAGCGCGACGCGAGCGCGGGGCGGCTGCTCCACGCCTACCAGGAGCGGCGCAGGCGGCGCCGCGCGGGCGACACCTACTTCGGGAGCGCCGACTGCCTCCTGACGGCCGCCGAGGACGGCGCCGCCGAGGTCGAGCTGTCGCGGCGGCGGATGGACATCCTCGCCGAGGCCCAGGCCGCCGGGATGTCGCCCGAGCTCTCCGAGATGATGTACGACGTGGCGCGCGAGGAGGGGCTCGACCCCGCGCTGGCGTACGAGCTGGTCCGCAGCGGGCTCGGCGTGGCGCCCCCCGAGGGCGGGGTCGCCAACACGCCCTCGGCGCCGACCACCGACAAGTACGTCCCCGAGTGGCTGGCGCCGCCCGTGCCCACCGACGAGGTCCTCCGCGAGCGGATGCTCCGGCTCTCGTTCCGGCGGATGCGGGGGCTCCTCGAAGAGCACCCGGACCCCGGCGAGGCGATCCGCGCGTTCGCCCGGGAGCCGGACGTCGGACACTACGGGTACTGAGGGGCGCTCCGGCGGGTCTCGTGGCGGGGAGGGCTTCGGCCGGAACGGCGACGGCGAGCTGCGTCTCTGGGCATGTCCCCGCTGCGCGGGGCCGGGCTGCGGGCGCCGTAGGAAACGATACTACCGTTTCCAACGGCGCGGAGCCCCTGGCGGACCTGGCCCATTCCGCCGCCGTGTCGCCGACCCGAATCCCTTCGCGTCCGCCCCGCCAGGGTCTCCGCCCTCCGGGCCCGCATCCCTCATGCGTCGTCGCGGGCAGCCGCCTGTGGCGCGGGGACCGGCGCTTGCGCGTCCGCGCACTGGCCGGACGCCTTCGGGGACGCGAGATTCCCCGGCTTCTTGATGGACCGCCCGTTTCGTTTCGCTCGTTCGTGAGGAGAACGCCGTGACCGACTCAACGGAAGCCGCCGCCGACGCGGCCGCGACCTTCGCCGGCCTGGGGCTCGACCCCGAGGTCCTCGCCGCGCTGGAGGCGCTGGGGTACGAAGAGCCCACCCCGATCCAGACCGAGACCATCCCCATCCTCCTCTCCGGGAGCGACGTCATCGGCCGCGCGGCCACGGGGACGGGGAAGACCGCCGCCTTCGCCCTCCCGCTGGTCCAGCGCGTCGACGCCGACGGCCGGGGGGTGCAGGCGCTGGTCCTGGCCCCCACCCGCGAGCTCGCCATGCAGGTGGCCGAGGCCACCCACCGCTACGGCTCGCGGCGGGGGGTGCGCGTCCTCGCCGTCTACGGCGGGCAGGCCTTCGATCGCCAGCTCCGCGAGCTCCGCCGCGGGGTCCACGTCGTCGTCGGCACCCCGGGGCGCATCCTCGACCACATCCGCCGCGGCACCCTCGACCTCTCGGCGGTGCAGTACGTCGTCCTCGACGAGGCCGACGAGATGCTCGACATGGGGTTCATCGAGGACATCGACGCCATCCTCACCGAGACCCCGGCCGCGCGCCAGACGGCCCTCTTCTCGGCCACCTTCCCCCCGCGCATCGCCGAGCTCGCCGAGCGGCACATGCGCGAGCCGAAGCGGATCACCGTCCGCCAGCAGCAGCTGGAGACGCCGCTGGTCCGCCAGGTGGCGTACGTCGTCCCCCGGCCGTACAAGCTGGAGGCGCTGACCCGCATCCTCGACGTCGAGGCGCCGCAGTCGGCCATCCTCTTCTGCCGCACCCGCACCGAGGTCGACGAGCTCACCGAGGCGCTGGGGGTGCGCGGCTACCGCCCCGAGGCGCTCCACGGCGGGCTCACCCAGGTGCAGCGCGACCGCGTCATGAAGCGCTTCCGCGAGGGGACGGCCGACCTCCTGATCGCCACCGACGTCGCCGCCCGCGGCCTCGACGTCGAGCACGTGAGCCACGTCGTCAACTACGACATCCCCCAGACCCCGGAGGTCTACGTCCACCGGATCGGCCGCACCGGCCGCGCGGGGCGGGAGGGGACGGCGGTGACGCTGGTGCAGCCCCGCGAGCAGTTCCTCCTCCGGGGGATCGAGCGGATGGTGGGCCGCCCCATCGAGCGCGCGCGGGTCCCCACCATCGCCGACCTGCGGGCGCGGCGGCTGGAGCTGCTGCGGACGGCCATCCGCGAGACGCTGGACGGCGAGGAGTACGAGGCGTACCGCGAGGCGGTGGCCCCCCTGGCCGAGCACTTCGACCCGATCGACATCGCCGCCGCGGCCGCCAAGCTGGCCGCCGACGCCACCCGCGGCGAGGAGCCCGAGAGCGAGATCGACATCCCCCAGTGGG
>DATACF010000659.1:0-25917 GCA_036259235.1 Longimicrobium sp.
CCGCGGGGCCCCGTCTTCGTTCACGCGTCTTCCATCCGCCGCTTCCGCCGCCTCGTCGTGGCGACCGCCACCACCGTCAGCGAGAGGGCGGTCAGCGCCGGCCATCCGCCCGGGCGCTCCTCCTCGTCCTCCTCCGGCACCGGGACGGGAACGAAGCCGCTCGCGACGCCCATCGGGGCCGTCCTGGCGACGCTCCGCTTCTTCTCCGCCGGCTTCGTCTCCTCCGCCGAGGTGAGGCGGCCGACGTAAGCGCGGTAGGCGTCGGGGAAGAGGGCGACGTGGTAGTGCGGCGGGTTGCGCTCGCGGGTGACGTCGAGGACGCCGCGGCGCTCCAGCGACAGGAGCGTCCCCTCCAACCACCCGCGGCACGCCGCCTTCTTGCTGATCCGCAGGTCCACCGCGATCCCGGCCGGGTGCACCGAGAGCTGGTGCGCGTTCCCCGGCTGCCGCGACGAGGGCCGGGTGAGGGAGGTGACCACCAGCCGCTCGCCGCACCCGTCGCGGTACTGCTCGGCCAGCCGCTCCACGAAGGTGCGCAGCTCCGGCCGCGCCACGGGCCCGCTGACCCCCTTCGCGAAAGTGTAGTCGGCGTTCCCCGCGAGGCGCACCAGCTCGCCCTCGCGCTCCAGCGCGCGCAGCTCCGCGCGGGTGCGGACGAAGGACAGGTCGCTCTCCTTCGCCACGGCGTTCTGCCGCTCCATCGAGGCCGGCGAGCCGCGCAGCGTCACCGGCACCCCGCCGGCCCAGGCAGGGGCGGCGGAGAGCGCCGAGAGCGCCAGCGCGAACGAGATCACCTTCCGCATCTTCATCCTCCTGGACCGCGAGGACGCGCGATCTTCCTGGGGCGCTCGCTTCGGACGAGGCCGGAGCGCCGGGTGTGAAATGGGCGTATGTCGTGGATGTGCTTCTGTTTACCGTATCAGCGGCAGAAGGTTCCGCGGGGATGGGGAAGAGGAGGAGGAGTCGGTGCGACGGCCCTGGCCTGTCATTCCGAGGGAGGAACGACCGAGGAATCCAGCCGGCTCGCCGGGAGGCCGGCCCGATCGCGACGAAATGCCGGCCCGGCCGGGCATTTCGGTCGTCACGCGTTCATCGGCGGGCGCTCGGAAGAACGCCGCTCGTGAGGTCGCGGTGCAGGTCCCGGAGGTGGTCCTTCAACTCCTCGAGGCTTTCCCCCTGGATCCAGGCGTCCGGGAAATCCTGAAGGTAGCCGAGCCAGACCCCGTCCTCTTCCCAGTAGATGAATTCGACCCGTTCCATCGTTCGGTCTTTCGATGATCCCGTGGAGCAGCGTGTCGGCTCCGACGCGGAGTCACTCGCGTGGCCGCCGGCGACGGGTGGCGGCCCGCGCGGCTTCGATGGCGTCGAAGAGCGCCTGGCCGCGTTTCGGGATCTCCGCCGTCCAGTGGAGGGCGTCTTCCGCCGTCTCGCGGATGAGCGTCCGGAAACCGGGGTCCGCGCCGGGATGCTCGACCGCCAGCGCCAGGACGCGCATCATCCGCCCGAGGACCAGCGACTCCGCGTCCAGGTCGTCGAGCGGCACGTCCGGCAGCGCTCCCGCGGCGCTTCCGGGCACGCACGCCACCGTCTCCGCGCAGATCCCCCGGTAGCGGTCCACGATCTCCACCTCGACCACGTACCACAGCGCGTCGAGCGTGGCGTCCAGCCGTGACGCGGCGTCCGCGTACACCGCGTCGCAGGCGCGCTGCAGCTTGCGCATGGTGCCCCATCCGTCTTCCAGCGCCTCCAGGTAGCGAAGCGCCGCCTGCTTCAAAGGGCCTGCCCTGAGCTTCCGGGCGCGGTCCTGCGCCGCGTACCACCCCTCGACGTAGATCGTGACTCTCGGCTCCGACAGGACGGGAGTGCGCATGATGGTCCTCCGCTCCAGCGAGTGAAAGGAAGTGTCTCCAGCTTCCTTGCCACTCTACCGCGCGCCTCCAACGGGCCGAAACGGGCGCGAGTGTCGCCTTTTTCGTGATTGTGCGTCCTGACGGCTCACATGCGGTCCCGGTACATTGCCCGGTGCGGCCCGGAGCCAACCACCACACGGAAAGGGACATCCATGAAGACGATTCGACTTGCGGCCAGCGTCCTCGTTATCACGATCCTCGCGGCGTGTGCCGACGCGCCGACGGCGGCGGCGCCGGACGCGTCGCCGCTCAAGAGCGGGGGAGTTACGATGGGCGGCGGGGAAGAGAGCGGGGGAGGGATGACGATGGGGGGAGGGCACGAAAGCGGGGGAGGCACGACGTCCTCTGACGCGACGTGTGAGGGCGGAATGACGATGGGTGGCGGGCATAACACGACGCCAGTGGAGTGCCCGCCCGAAGGCAACTAACGTCCGCCGCCGCCCCGCTTACGGTTCCATCGGCGCATCCGGGCCGCGAGCCGCCGGGCGAGAACCGCGAGCGGGGCATACGTGGGCAGGACGCGCGGCGGCGGGGTCGGTTCCCGTCGCCGCACCGCCTCCAGAAGGTCTAGTGCGAGCCCTTCGACGAGTCGGTCCTCCGCCGCGCGCGCGAGTTCGAGCGCGCGTGCACCGTGTTCGGCCGCGCGCTCCCAATCTCCGAGCTGGTGCGCGGCGGCGGCGACGTTCATGAAGATGGGGGCGGCGCACTTGTCGTGGAGCTTAGCCAGGTTGAGCGCGACCCGTTCCGCCTCGCGATGCTTGCGCGGGCGATCGGCCCCGGCCGCGGCACGCACGAGGAGCCCTTGCAGCATTCCCATAGCCCAGATGCCGCCGAGGCGCTCGGGAAGCCCGTCCAAGATCCGGAAGGCGGCGGCGAAGTACGACCCACGCACCAGCAGATATGCAAAGTCGTGAGCGAGCGCCGGGAGCCGTTCGTCGTCGAGGCGATACCACTTGAGCGCGCCGTTCGCGTACTCGACGGCGGCAGCGTAGTCCTCTGTCTCCACCGCCAGCGCGAACGCGTAGTGCAGGGCTACCGCCGCCCGCCGGTGGCGTCCGGTGTTCACGGCCCGGCGCGCGGCGTTGGTGAAGTAGTCGAGCGCTTCGTCATACCGGCCAAGGTCTTTCATCAAGGCGCCGATGCCGGTCAGCGCCATCAACGCCTCCGTCTTAGCCCGCTTGCGCGTGACGCGGTCATTGCCGCGCCCCATCAGCCGGACCGCCAGCGCATAGCCCCGCTGGTACCATCCTCCGGAGCGCTCCGCGTTGTCGGCCCCGGTCGCCATCCGATTCATGTAGCCCGCAAGGTTGGCCCACTTCGGATTCAGGGGGTCCGCATACGCCGCCGCTTCCATGTAGTGCCGGGCCGTCAGGATCAGCCGCACCGATCCGCCCACTCGCTGACGACGTTGCACGCCTTCGCGATCGCCGTTGCGTCCGCCGCCTCCGGGGAGCTCTGCAGGGCGTCGAAGACGGAAAGAGGATCCGCGAGCACCGGCACCGCGTCGGCCGCAGCCGCGAGCCGCGCCGCGACGTGCTCCGTTGGCGGCCAGAAGAGTCCCGGCCGATTCTCCGGCGGCGTCTGCGCCCACGTCAGGACGTTCCGGAGGGATTGCCAGAGGGCGAGCCGCACGGCTTCGGTCTGCGTCTCCAGCGCCTCGAACGTCGGCAAGGGGAAAGGTGCGGGCGGGATGCCGCGCTTGCGGGAGACGGCGCGGGGCTGCTTCGGTCCCTTCGTCTCTTCCATAGTGCAAGGCGGTGCATCGAAGGTGAACGGAGTGCGGTTCCCCTATGATACGTCGCACTCTCGCGTCGGCGCCAGTGTACAAAGAGCACAGGGCGTCCCATGCGGGACGCCCTGTGTTGGGTGGATCGTGCGCGAGAGAGGGCCGTCGTCCGGCGTGTTACGGCTTTTACCGGCTAGCGCTGCGATATCACGCGATCGTACTCGGCATGCGATCCGATCCAGTACCAGAGGATGGTGTCTCCGTCGACCAGCCCCACGGCACGGTAGCTCCGACCCACGCGGGCCGAGTAGATGGACGCGAAGGATGCACGGGCTTGAAGCGCAATCCCGGATGCGAGGGATCGCGCGCGAACTGGCGGTAGGCGGCCCGCGCCTGTTCCTGGACCTCGTCCGGGAGCGCCGCGAGCATCTTTCGGAACCGCTCGGTCGTGAGCGACCTCACATGCGATCGGGATCGAGCGGCAGCGTGCGGCCGGCGCGATGCTCGGCCAGCGCCTCGTCGGCGAGCGCTTCGAGCGCGTCGGCCGAGCGCTCGAAGGCGGCGGTCCAGCGCTGCTCGTCTTCGATCTCAGCCAGGATCGCGGCCGCGATCGCGTCCTGCTCCGTCTCGGGGAGCGCCTGGGCCGCGCGGATCGCCTGTTCGAGGAGTGAAGTCATCGTGTTTCTCCCGGGGCTGTGTACGCACTCAAAATAACACACTCCGCTGCCGCCGCGCGACGGGTATATGAACGAAGTCCGGCCCGGGGAACCGCTCCCCGGGCCGGGCTTCGTTCATCCTCCTGCCGCCCCCGTCAGTGCGAGACCGCCACGGGGGAGAACTCGTCGCTGGTGCCGCCGTTGCCCATCTGGCCGTAGTCGCCGCGGCCCCAGCAGTAGGCCTGGCTGTTGGTGTCGATCCCGCAGGTGAAGTACGAGCCGTTGCTCTGCTCCGGGAAGGTGACGCCCGAGGGCTGCGCCACCGCCACCGGGATGCGGCTGGCGAAGCCGTTGCCGCGGCCCAGCTGGCCCTTGCCGTTGCCGCCCCAGCAGTACACCTGGTTGGCCGCCGTGCGGGCGCAGGTGTGCGCGTCGCCGGTGGAGATGGCGACGAAGCTCACCCCCGCCGGCTGCTTGACCGCCACCGGCGCGTACTTGTCGACGGTGGTGCTGTCGCCCAGCTGCCCCGAGCCGTTCTCGCCCCAGCAGTACGCCTGGCCGGTCGACGAAACCGCGCAGGTGTGGCTGTACTCGGTGGCGATCTGGGTGAAGGTCACCCCGGCCGGCTGGGCCACGGCCACCGGGACGTTGCTCCCGAAGAAGCCGTTGTCGCCCACCGCGCCGTTGCCGCCGTACCCCCAGCAGTACGCCTGCCCCGTGCTCCCTTCGAGGGCGCAGCTGTGGAAGTACCCCGCCGCGATCTGCGTGAACGCGACGCCCACCGGCTGGACGACCGCCTTCGGGCGGAAGGCGTACGACGTGGAGTTGTTCCCGATCTGGCCGTAGAGGTTGTAGCCGAAGCAGTAGCCCTGGCCGCTGGCGTCGAGGCCGCAGGTGTGCAGCCCGCCCGCGTGGATCTTGGTGAAGGCGATGCCGCCGTTGACGGCCTGGGGGATCAGCCCCAGCGCCACCGTGCTGTCGCCCAGGCGGCTGTCGCCGTTGGAGCCCCAGCAGTACGCGGCGCCCGACGAGGTGAGGGCGCAGGTGTGCGCCGCGCCCGCCGTCACCTGGGTGAAGGCCAGCCCGCCGGCCTGGTAGACCTGCACCGGCACCAGCGTGGGGGCGGCGCTGCTGTCGCCCAGCTCCGCCATGGAGTTGCGCCCCCAGCACCACGCCTGCCCGCCGGAGGCCAGCGCGCACGCGTGGTTGGCCCCCGCGTCGAGCCCCGAGAGCGCCGTCGTGGGGACGATCGTCGCCGCCGGGCCGCCGGGTTGCGGGCCCACGGTGGAGGGGAGCGTGTCGGAGCAGGCGGCCAGGAGGGCCGCGGCCGCCATCGCGAACACCGCACGGCGTGATCGGGTCGGTTTTGTCATCAGATGTTCTCCGGGTCGGAGAGTGGGGGAGGGGTCCCGCGAGGTCCAGCCGCCAAAGTTGCCTTCGGCGCATTCCCCAGGTCAACAGCAATCTGTCCAACCGCTGACCCGCGGACGGAACGAGCACGGAGAGCGCTCCCGCCTCTCCCGTGAGGCGATCTCGGTGGCGTGCTCAATTCGTCTTGAAAGGATAGTTGCACACTCGGCAGGGCGTCAAGCGCTCCACCGGCACCCCTATGATTCTCTCACAGGGGGCACGGGGGACACGGGGGGGAGCTTCGGAGCGCGCCGGGCTCCCCCCGTGCCCCCTGTGCCCCCTGTGAGAGGCCCTCGCGGAGCGGACGAATCGAAGGCGCCCGGGAGACGAAGATCAGCCGGTGTTGCGCAGCCCGGCGGAGATCCCGTTGATGGTGGCGGCGAGGGCGTAGTCGAGCGCGTCGCTCTCCTCGCCCGCGCGCTTGCGGCGGAGGAGGTCGACCTGGATCAGGCTCATGGGGTCGACGTACGGGTTGCGGAGGCGGATGGAGCGCGCCAGCACCGGGTTCTCCTCCAGGAGCCGCCTCTGCCCCGTCACCCGCAGCACCGCCTCCCGCGCCCGCTCGAACTCGTCCGACAGCATCGCGAAGACGCGCTCGCGCAGCTCTTCGTCCTCCACGAGGTCCGCGTAGCGCCGCGCGATCGACAGGTCGGCCTTGGCGAGCCCCACCTCGACGTTGCGGACGAGGTCGTTGAAGAGGGGGAAGGCGCGCGTCATCTCCTCCAGCAGCGCCGCCTCCTCCGCCCCCCGGGCCGCGAAGCGCTCCAGCGCGTGGCCCACGCCGAACCAGGCGGGGAGGACGTGGCGGCTCTGCATCCACCCGAACACCCAGGGGATGGCGCGGAGGTCCTCGAGCCCCCGGCTTTCGCCGCGGCGCGCCGGGCGCGAGCCGATGCGGGCGTGCTCCAGCTCGCCCACGGGCGTGGCCTGCTGGAAGTAGGGGAGGATGTCCGGGTTCTCCGCGACGTGCTGCCGGTAGAAGGCGTACGCGTCGGCCGAGAGCGCGTCCATCGCCGCCTCCCACGGCGCCTCGCGCCCGGCGTCGCGCGCGGCGGAGGCGGCGCGGGCGTCGAGCGCGGCCGCCACCATCAGCTCCAGGTTGCGTTCGGCGAGGACGGGGTCGGAGTACTTCCAGTTCAGCACCTCGCCCTGCTCGGTAAGCTTCAGCTCGCCCCCGAAGGCGCCGGGCGGCTGCGAGGTGATGGCGCGGTGCGTGGGCCCACCGCCGCGCCCCACGGTGCCGCCGCGGCCGTGGAAGAGGCGTAAGTGCACCCCGGCCTCGCGCGCGGCGTCGTGGAGGGCGCGGTGGGCGCGGTAGATCTCCCAGGTGCTGGTGAGCATCCCGCCGTCCTTGTTGGAGTCGGAATACCCCAGCATCACCTCCTGCCGCCGCCCCCACGAGTCGAGGAGCCGCGCGTAGTCGGCCCCCGCCCACAGCGCGCGGCAGACGGGCGCGGCGTTGCGGAGGTCCTCGATGGACTCGAAGAGGGGAACGGGCATCAGCCCCGGGTCGCCCTCCGACGCCCCGGCCTTCACCCCGCACAGCTCGGCCAGGCGGACGACGGTCAGGACGTCCTCGGCCGACGTCGCGCCGCTGATCACGTACGTCTGGACGGTCTCCGGCGGATACGCGCGCTTGAGCTCGGCCACCGTGCGCAGCGTCTCCAGCACCTGCAGCGTCTCCTCCGACGGCGCGGCGGGGAGGACGCTCGCGTTGCCGCTCGATTCCGACTTCGAATCCGGATCCGGTGATTCAGCGGCGCCGAAGAGCTCGTCGCGGGCGCGGGCGTGGATGCGGGCGTGCTGGCGGACGTCGAGGGTGTGGAGGTGGAAGCCGAAGGTGTCCACCTGCCGGAGGAGCGGGTCGAGGAGGAGCGCCGCCAGCCGCTCGCCCCGGTTCGCCGCCAGCGAGTCGCGCACCAGGCGGAGGTCGGCGGCGAAGGCGGCGGCGTCGGGGTAGGCGTGCGGGGGGCGCGGCTCGCCGCGGGCGGCGCGGAGGCGCTCGCCGAGGTAGCCCAGGAAGCGGCGGTAGACCTCGGGGCGCGAGCGCGTCTCCGGGCGCGGGTCGAGGGAGGGGATGGTGGCGGCGTACCTCTCCAGCGCCTCGGCCAGCGCCGGGGAGACGTCGCGCTGGAGGGTGGAGGTGCTGAGACGCTCGACCATCCCCTCCAGGACGCGGACGTAGTGGTCGAGGACCGTCTCGCGGGCGAGCTGGAGGGCGTGGCGGGTGACCCCGGGGGTCACGTACGGATTGCCGTCGCGGTCGCCGCCGATCCACGAGCCGAAGCGGACGACGCACGGGAGGTCGCGCGCGGCGGCTTCCGCGCCGTACGCGGCCCGGAGCGCGGCGGCCATCTCGTCGTAGAGGGTGGGGACGGTGGAGAGGAGGACCTGGCGGTAGTAGTCGAGCCCCATCTGGATCTCGTCGCGCACCGAGGGGCGCGAGCGGCGCACCTCGTCGGTCTGCCAGAGGGCGGTGACCTCGGCGGCGATGGCCTCCTCCTGGGCGGCGGCGTCGGGGTCGGGGAGGGGGAGGCGGTCGAGCCGCTCCAGCGCCCGCCCGATCCGCGCCCGCTTGAAGAGCACCGTCCGCCGCGACACCTCGGTGGGGTGCGCGGTGAAGACGGGGACGACCGTGACGGCGCGGAGGAGGGCGAGCGCGGCGTCGCGGTCCACGCCGCCCTCGCGGAGGCGGAGGAGGGTGCCGTGGAAGGTCCCCGGCTGCGGCGTGCCGGCGTGGAGGCGCGAGGCGCGGCGCCGCCGCTTGCGGTGCGTGGTCTCGGCCAGGTTGGTGAGCTCGAAGTAGATGGAGAACGCCTTGGTGAGCCGGTACGCCTCGCGCACGTCCAGCCCCGCCACGATCTCCTCCGCCCGCCGCATCCCCCCGCTCGCGTCGCGGTCGGCCGCGGCCGGCGCCGTCTCGTCGTCGGGCGACTCGCCGCGGTGGGCGATCAGGAGGCGGCGGAGCTCCTCGACGGCGGCGTAGAGCCCCTCGCCCTCCTGCTCGCGGAGCACCTGCCCCAGGAGGCGCCCCAGCGAGCGGACGTCGCGGCGGAGCGGCGCCTCCTTGAGCGCCGGGTCGTCCCCTGACAATTCCGCCAGCCGCCGCGCCTGGTCGTCCGCGCTCCACAGGGGCTTCGCCGCGCCGCGCGCTGTCTCTTCCACCCGGTCCTCGGAGTCTGGTGTTTGCGTAATCCGGCCGTCCGGCTATGGTATCACCGGGCGCGCGGCGGCGCGAGGACTCGACTGGACGGAGGAGAGGCGTTGGCGGCGGGAGGACACACGCGGGTGGCCATCATCGGGAGCGGGTTTGGGGGGCTGGGGCTGGCCCTCCGGCTCAAGCGGGCGGGCGAGGACGACTTCGTGGTGCTGGAGCGGGCGCGCGACGTCGGCGGCACCTGGCGCGACAACACCTATCCCGGGTGCACCTGCGACGTGCCGTCGCACCTGTACTCGTTCTCGTTCGCGCCCAACCCCGGGTGGAGCCACAGTTTCTCGCGCCAGCCGGAGATCCAGGCGTACCTCCGCCGCTGCGCCGCGGAGGGGGGCGTCCTCCCGCACGTCCGCTTCGGGCACGAGGTGCGGGGCGCGGCGTGGGACGACGCGGCGCAGCGGTGGACGGTGGAGACGTCGGGGGGGACGCTGACCGCGTCGGTGCTGGTGATGGCGTCCGGGGCGCTGAGCGATCCGGTGATCCCCGGCCTCCCGGGGCTCGACCGCTTCCGCGGCGTGGCCTTCCACTCCTCGCGCTGGAACCACGACTTCGACCTCACGGGGAAGCGCGTCGCGGTGATCGGCACCGGCGCGTCGGCCATCCAGCTCGTCCCCGCCATCCAGCCCGTGGTGGGGAGGATGCACGTCTTCCAGCGCACGCCGCCGTGGATCCTGCCCCGGCGCGACCGGCGGATGGGGGCGGCGGAGAAGGCGCTGTACCGCCGGCTCCCGTTCGTGCAGCGGGCGGCGCGGGCGGCCATCTACGCGGGGCGCGAGCTCTTCGTCTTCGGCTTCCGCGATCCGGACCGGATGCGGCTGGCGCAGCGGATCGCCCGTCGCCACCTGCGGAAGAGCGTCGCCGACCCCGATCTGCGGCGGAAGCTGACGCCGAATTGGACGCTGGGGTGCAAGCGGGTGCTGCTGTCGAACGACTATCTTCCCGCGCTCACGAAGCCGAACGTGGAGGTGGTGACGGAGGGGATCGCGGAGGTGCGCGAATCGTCCATCGTCACGGAGGACGGCGTGGAGCGGGAGGTGGACGCGATCGTCTTCGGCACCGGCTTCCGCGCCACCGACCCGCTCCTGGCGCCGCACGTCCGGGGGCGCGAGGGGCGGACGCTGGCGGAGGCGTGGAGCGGGAGCCCCAGGGCGCACCTGGGGACGAGCGTGGCGGGGTTCCCCAACTTCTTCATCCTCCTGGGTCCGAACACGGGGCTGGGGCACACCTCGGTCGTCTACATGATCGAGGCGCAGATCGAGCACGTGCTGAGCGCGCTGGGCCACATGCGCGCGCACGGCGTGGGCGCGCGGGAGCCGAGGGAGGAGGCGCAGGCGGCGTTCGTGGCGGGGGTGGACGCACGGATGGAGGGGACGGTGTGGACCTCCGGCGGGTGCGCCAGCTGGTACCTCGACGCCACGGGGCGCAACTCGACGCTCTGGCCGGACTTCACCTGGCGATTCCGGCGGCGCGCGGCGCGGTTGCGGCCGGAGGAGTACGTGATGCGGCCGATGGGAAAGTCCTGAGTCCTGAGTCCTAAGTTTTCCGATACGACGTGATGTCCGACCGTCCGATTCGCTTCCGCGAGCACGTGCAGCGCGTGATGGCGCGCGCCTTCGCCCGGCTCCCCGCGCGGTGGCAGGTGCGGTTGTCGGGCGAGCCGCCGGTGGTGGCGGACGGGCTGACGCTCGACCCGCACGTGCAGCTGGTGCGCTCTCTCCGGCGCAGGCGCGGCGTCCCCGGGCTCTGCGAGCCGGACGTGGCGGCCGGGCGGGCGCGCTTCCGCCGCGAGGCGATCGTCTTCCGCTCCGAAGTGACGCCCGTGGGTGCGGTGCGCGACTTCGAGATCCCGGGCGACGGAGGGCCGCTCCGGGTGCGGCACTACGCGCCGGCGAAAGGGGCGGGGCAGCCGCTGGTCGTCTACCTCCACGGCGGCGGCTTCGTGATCGGCGACCTCGACACGCACGACGAGCCGTGCCGCATCCTCTGCCGCCACGGCCGGGTGCACGTGCTGAGCGTGGACTACCGCCGGGCACCCGAGCACCCTTTCCCCGCGGCGCTCGACGACACGCGCGCGGCGCTCCGGTGGGCGCGGGCGCACGCGGCGGAGCTGGGGGCCGACCCGTCGCGCGTCTCCGTGGGCGGCGACAGCGCGGGGGGGAACCTGGCGGCGGTGGCGGCGCGGCTGGAGACGCGCGAGGGGACGCCGCCGGCCGCGCAGCTCCTCATCTATCCCGCCACCGACTCGGAGACGCGGCGGCCGTCGCAGGAGGCGTTCGGCGCGGGGTACTTCCTGAGCCAGGCCGACCGCGACGCCTTCTCGCGCTTCTACCTCCAGGGGTCGGGCGTCACCGGCGCCGACCCGCGCGTGTCGCCCCTCCTCGCCCCCGACCTCGGCGGCCTCCCGCCCGCGCTGGTGGTGACCGCCGGCTTCGACATGCTCCGCGACGAGGGCGAGGCGTACGCGGCGGTGCTGGAGGCGGCGGGGACGCCGGTGCGGCGCCTCCTCCTCCCCGGTCTCGGCCACGGCTTCCTCCACATGACCGGCGTCACCCCGGCGGCGCGGGAGGGGATGGTGCGGATCGCGAGGGAGTGGGGGGAGCTGGTGGATGGTGTCGATTCGCGCAAACCAATGTAGCCGCGCGATTTATCGAGCCCGTGGAGTCCACGGCGGGCACCCCCGGCCGATTCGCATTCCGAACGTCCGGCGGCGCGACGAATCGCGCGTCTACATTGATTATCGCTGTTTCTGTGTTCCAATCGTTCGAGGAGATCTCATCGATGTCGTATTCCGTCGCAGGGAAGGTGGTGCTCGTCACGGGCCCGGCGCGGGGGATCGGGGAGGAGGTGTCGCGGCAGCTGGCGGCGCGGGGGGCGCGGCTGTCGCTGGTGGGGCGCGAGCCGGAGCGGCTGGCGGCGCTGGCGGCCGATCTCGGGGTGGGGCACGCCTGGTTCGAGGCCGACGTCACCGACCAGGCGGCGCTCGACCGCGCGGTGGCCGGCACCGTGGAGCGGCTGGGCGCGATCGACGTGGTGGTCGCCAACGCGGGCGTCGCCAGCAACGGCACCGTCGCGGTGACGCCCGTCGAGGCGCTGGCGCGGACCATCGAGGTCAACCTGATCGGCGTCGTGCGGACGGTGAGCGCCACCCTCCCGCACGTCACCGCGCGGCGGGGCTACTACCTCCTCGTCTCGTCCGCGGCGGCCATCGCGCCGGGGCCGGGGCTGGCGGCGTACTCGGCGTCGAAGAGCGGGGTGGAGGCGTTCGGGAGCGCGCTGCGGGTGGAGGTGGCGCACAAGGGGGTCGGCGTCGGCACCGCGCACCCGGCGTGGGTCCCCACCGACCTCGTCCGCGACCCGCAGCGCGAGCTGGAGAGCTTCAACCAGATGCTGGCCGTGCTCCCCGGGCCCTTCGGGTCGATGACGTCGGTGGCGGAGTGCGCGGCGGCGTTCGTGGAGGCGGTCGAGGGGCGGCGGCGGAAGGTCTTCGTGCCGAAGTCGCTGGGGCCGCTCGCCGCCGTCCGCCAGGTGTTCTCCGGCCCCCTGGGCGAGCGCCTCACCGGCCGGATCGCGCGGCGGCTGGTCCCGAAGATGGAGCGCGAGGTCCTGGCGCTGGGCCGCTCCTTCGGCGCGCACAGCGTGGAGGTGAAGGAAGGCGACGGGCGCGGGGAAGGCGAGTCCTGATCGCGCGTAGATCCTGAAAAAATCTCACGCAGAGGAGCAGAGGCAGCGGAGGGGTTTCTCTGCCAGCTCTGCCCCTCTGCGTGAGATTCGCTTTCTTCTACTGTGACGACGACGCCTGTGCCGCGGGGCGGGGCGCGAAGGAGACGCGGCGCACCTCGCGGATGCGGCCGCCCTCGACGGCGCCTTCGACCAGCTCGTAGCCCATCAGCGCGAAGACGCGGCCGCGGAGGAAGAGCGGGCGCGCGTTGCCGTACCAGTCGACGCACGACGCGCGGCACCCGTCGTCGGCGATGCGGCCCTCGTCGGCCGCGAGCTCGCCCAGCTCGGTGAGGCGGAAGGCGTCGTTGCGGAGGAAGAGGATCGAGGCCGAGCCCTGGCTCAGGTGCGCGGTCTCGTACGACGCGGCCCCGCGCACCGGGAGCCCCAGGAGCCCGGCCTCGGGCCCCTCGGGGCGGTAGAAGAAGCCGTGCGTGCGCGACTCGCCCTGCCGCGCGCCGGGGCGCGTGTAGCGCTCCGCCAGCGCGGCCGTCGCGCCCAGGCGCACGCCCGTGAAGTGCAGGTCGCGCCCGTCGCTCCCCACCACCACCGCGCCGGTGCCCATCGCCTCGATCCGGTCGATCCCGTGCGGCGGCGCGAGCCCCGTCGCCTCTTCCGCCCCCGCCCACCGCACCGCGTACAGCGGAGGCCCGGCGCTGTCGGGGCGCGCGCCGGCCGACCGCGGGACGCCGTAGAGGAGCCAGTCGCCCACGAAGCGGTTCTGCACCCCGTTCCCCTCCGCCCGCGGGAGGCGGCGGTAATACGACGACGGCGCCGCGCGGCTCCCGTCGCCGAAGGCGGAGAGGGGGACGCGCAGGAGCGCCGGCTCGCCGCGGACCCACTCGGCGCCCCACATCTGGTCGCCCTCGCCGTCGGAGAGCGTCAGCACGTTCAGGTGCCCGTCGCCGCTCTCCAGGAAGGAGAGCGGGTCGACCGGGCCGCCCTGCACCCGGAGCCCCGTGGGCGCCGAGCCGTCGAGGGGCATCCGGAAGAGGACCGAGCGCGTGGGCCGCTCGTCGTCCTCGTCCCACTCGGGGAAGCGGGTGGCCCAGACGTACACCGAGCCCGGGGAGACGTAGAAGACGCGCCCCGCGGGCCCGTAGAGCCCCGTCGCGCGGCAGTCGAGGTCTTCGCTCCCCAGGTCGCAGACCGTCACCGTGTGGAGGACGGGGGCGTCGCCGCCGCGCAGCGTCCCGGCCGGGCGGTAGACGCGCGTGGCCGGGGCGATCCGCCGGAAGGCGCTGTCGGCCGCGTCCCAGCGGCGGAAGGCGGGGAAGGAGGCGGCGAGGTCCTCGGACACGGGGATCGGCGCGTAGAAGACGAGCCGGTTGCCGATCAGCCGGCTGGCGTAGTTCCGCGACGAGTAGTAGTCGCCCGAGCGCAGGTGGTAGGTGGCGCGGTGCGACAGGCTCCCGTCGGCGCCGATGCGGAAGAGCCCCACCTCGGTGCCGCCGCGCGCGTAGGAGAAGCCGATGACCACCACGACGTCGCCGGAGACGAGCATCTCGTCGTACCAGGCGCCCCGCGGGTCGATGCCGGGTCCGAAGGCGTCGACCGCCGCCACCGGCTCCAGCGCGCCGCCGCCGATGCGGACGGTGAAGAGGCGGCCGCGCCGGAGGACCACCAGGTGGTCGCCGTGCGTCTTGACGATCCCGCCCTCGTCGACGCCCGCGTGCTGCACGTTGGTCACCGACTCGCCCGCGGGGTCGGCGGGGGCGCCGGAGGGGGGCGACGGGGGCGGCGGCGGCGGGATGGGGTTCTCCTCGTAGTACCGCTCGACGTCGCGCGCCAGCCGCCGGTGGAACGCGGACAGCTCGGCCTCGCTCCCGAAGGTCCGGAGGGTCGGCTGCGTGCGCGCGCCGGGGCCGGCCGGGCCGGGCGCGCACCCGGCGGCGGGGGTCGCGGCGAGGAGCGTGGCGGCGAGGAGGAGCTTGCGTCGCATGGGGGCTGGGGCGCGGGTGGGACTTCGGGACACGGAAACGGCTGGCTCAGGATAGCGCGGCGGCGGGGGGCGGGACAAGCCGCCGCGCGACGGCGCCTACCCCTCCTCGCGCTCCAGCTCCGGGATCCGCCACGCCGCGAAGAGCGTCAGCACCGCCAGGAGGGCGATCCCCCAGAAGACGACGTGGAGGCTCCGCGACAGCCCCTCGCGGAGGAGGGCCAGCACGTCGGCGCCCAGCGCCGGCCCGCGCGCCGCGCCCTCGCCCAGGAGCGACTGGAGACTGTCGAGCGAGACGCGCCCCCGCAGCCCCTCGCGCTCGATCCACCGCGCCATCTGGAAGTTGAGGAGGCCGCCGAAGAGCGCCGCCCCCAGCGCGTTCCCCAGGATCCGCATCAGCATGTTCGACGCGGTCGCCACCCCGCGCTGGCTCCACGGCACGCGGGCCTGGATGGCCACGAGCGTCACCGTGTTCACCAGCCCCAGCCCCACGCCGACGGCGAAGGAGCCGATGCCCGCCGGGAGCGCCCCCCGCTCCGAGAGCGCCGCGATCGTCACCGTGCCGGCCACCAGCGCCACGCCGCCCACCCGCACGAAGCGCTGGACCCCCCGCCGCGCGATCCGCGGCCCCGCCGCGAGCACCGCCAGCGGCCACCCGAACGTCATCGCCGAGAGGGTGAACCCCGCCAGGAGCGCCGAGCCGCCCAGCACCCCCTGCACGTAGGTGGGGAGGAAGGTGACGAGGCCGATCATCATCGTCCCCGAGATCAGCGCGGCCACGTTGGCGTTGCGGATCAGCCCGTCGCGCCACAGCTCCACGTGCATGAGCGGGTCGGCCGCGCGCCGCTCCTGCCGGACGAAGAGGACGAAGGCGAGCGCGAAGACGGCCAGGAGCGGGACGACTGCGTCCGCGCCCCACGTCCCCGCCTGCGTCAGCGCCAGCATCAGCGCGCCGACGCCGACCAGGAGGAGGAGCGCGCCGGGGTAGTCGACGCTCCGCGCCTCGCGCTCCACCGTCTCGTGGAGGTAGAGGGCGATCAGGACGGCGGACGCGATCCCCAGCGGGACGTTGATCCAGAAGATCCACGGCCACCCCACGCTGTGCACCACCACCCCGCCCACCATCGGCCCCAGGATCGCCGAGAGCCCCCAGACGCTGGAGATGTACCCCTGGATCCGCCCCCGCTCCTCCAGCGTGTACAGGTCGCCGGCCAGCGTGGTGGTGATCGGCTGCACGGCGCCCGCGCCCAGCCCCTGGAGGAAGCGGAAGGCCACCAGCACCGGCATGCTCCGCGCGAAGCCGCAGAGCACCGAGCCCACGAGGAAGACGGCGACGCCGAAGATGAAGACGGGCTTCCGCCCCAGGAGGTCCGAGAGCTTCCCGAAGATGGGGATGGCGACGGCCTGCATCAGCAGGTAGCTCGAGAAGACCCAGCTGTAGAGCGAGAACCCGCCCAGCTCGGCGGCGATGCTGGGCATGGCCGTGGCCACGATGGTGCTCTCGATGGCCGCCATGAACATCGCCAGCAGGAGCGCCGCGAAGACGAGCGTGCGGTGGGTGGTGGCTTCCTTCACGCCTGGAGTGCTTTCCGGGTTCGGTAGCGGGGGACGGGACGGACCGGCCGCCCGCGCCCGTGCACCCCCCGTACCGCGGGGCGGGCAGAGCGCGGAGTTGACGGCGGCGGGATCTGTTACCATATTAGATACAGACAACGCAACCGACCGCCATCGCCCCGATGAACAGCCGCTTCGCCGTCGCCGTGCACATCCTCACCCTCCTGGCCGAAGCCGGGGGCGAGCCGCTGACGTCGGAGCGCATCGCGGGGAGCGTCAACACCAACCCGTCGCTGGTGCGGCGGCTCCTGTCGGCGCTGGCGCGCGCCGGGCTCACCACCGCCCGCCACGGCGCCGGCGGCGGCGCCCTCCTGGCGAAGGCGCCGGGGGCCGTCACCCTGGGCGACGTCTACCGCGCGGTCGACGGGGGCGAGCTCTTCGCCCTCCACCGCGAGCGCCCCAACCCGGCGTGCCCGGTGGGGCGCACCATCCAGGGGGCGCTGGAGGCGCGGATCGCCGCCGCCGAGCGCGCCCTGGAGGCCGAGCTCGACCGCACCACGCTCGCCGAGATGGCGCGCGACTGCCAGGGGGCGGCCGCCGGCGCGGCGCGGTGATCTTTCGTCGCCCTGATATGTATCTGTGATGGATACGTATCGGCCGAATCCGGAGCTCGGAACCCTTCGTGCGGTCCGCTGCGGGCCGCCTGCTTTCTCTCAGGGAGGTTCGGGAAGATGAAGATCGTGCTCTTCGGCGCCACCGGCCACGTGGGCCAGCGCATCGTCCGCGAGGCGCTGTCGCGGGGCCACGAGGTGGTGGGCGTCGTCCGCGACCCCGCGCGCGCCCGGTCGCCGGACCCGCGCGTGGCGCTGGTGCGGGGGGATGCGACGGACGCCGCCAGCGTGGCCGGGGCCGTGCGCGGCGCCGACGCGGTGGTGAGCTCCGTCTCGCCGCGGCCGGGGACGACGGGCGAGGCGCCGTCGCTGGTGGACGTGGCGCGCGGGGTGATCGGCGGGCTGCGCCAGGCGGGGGTGAAGCGGCTGGTGGTGGTCGGCGGGGCGGGGAGCCTGGAGGTGGCGCCGGGGGTGGCGCTGATGGACACCCCCGGCTTTCCCGAGGCGTACCGCGCCGAGGCCGAGGAGGGGCGCCGCTCGCTGGAGGTCTACCGCACGGAGGCCGAGGGGCTCGACTGGACCTTCCTGAGCCCCGCCGCCGTCATCCAGCCCGGCGAGCGGACGGGAAAGTACCGCACCACGGGCGACCAGCTCCTGACCGACGAGGCGGGGAACAGCACGATCTCGTACGAGGACTACTCGGTGGCGCTCCTGGACGAGCTGGAGCGGCCGGCCCACGTGGGGCGCCGCTTCGGCGTGGCGTACTGACGTGGCGGTCCCGCTCTCGGTGCTCGACCTCGCCCCCGTGGCGGCGGGGTCGACCCCGCGCGACGCGCTGGCGAACACGCTCGACCTGGCGCGGCTGGCGGAACGCCTGGGCTACGCCCGCGTCTGGTACGCCGAGCACCACGGGATGCCGAACATCGCCTCCTCGGCGCCCGAGGTGCTGATCGCCCACGTGGCCGCGGGGACGGAGCGGATCCGGGTGGGGTCGGGGGGCGTCATGCTCCCCAACCACGTCCCCCTCCGCCTCGCCGAGGCCTTCCACACGCTGGAGACGCTCCACCCGGACCGGATCGACCTGGGGATCGGCCGCGCGCCGGGGACGGACCCGGCCACGTCGCGGGCGCTGCGGCCCTTCGACGCCGAGCAGTTCCCGCAGCAGCTGGCCGAGCTGGTGGCGCTCTCGGGGGGGAGCTTCGAGGAGGGGCACCCGTTCCGGCGGGTGCGGGTGGTGCCGGGCGGGGTGTCGCTCCCGCCGGTGTGGCTGCTGGGCTCCAGCGGGGCGACGGCGCGGATGGCCGGGGAGATGGGGATGGGGTACGCCTTCGCCAGCCACTTCAGTCCCTCGCCCCCCGCGCCGGTGCTGGCGGCGTACCGCGACGCCTTCGTCCCCTCGGAGGCGTTTCCGCGGCCCCACGCCATCGTCTGTGTCTCGGTGGTCTGCGCGGAAGATTCGGAGGAGGCGGAGCGGCTGTCGCTCTCCATGCAGCTCGTGTGGGTGCGCCTCCAGCGCGGCGAGCTGGGGCCGATCCCCACGCCCGAGGAGGCCGCCGCGTACCCGTACAACGCGGTGGAGCGCTCCGTCGCCGCCGCCTACCGCCGCCTCCAGGTCGTCGGCTCGCCCGCCGAGGTCCGCGCGCGGATCGAGTCGCTCGCGGACCTCGGCGGGCGAGCCGACGACACCGGCGCCGACGAGGTCATGGTCACCACCGTCGTCCACGACCACGCCGCCCGCCGCCGCTCGTACGAGCTCCTGGCGGAGGCGATGGGGGTGGAGGGGCCGAGCAAGTAGAAGCCGGGGGTGGATTCGGTAGCGACAGCCATGTGGTCTTCCGGGCTCTGTCTCACATCGTCGATCAGTCCCACGATGCCCGCTCCTCGTCGACGTGCCGCCCGGCCTCCACTCCAGACCAGAGCTCCTTTCCGAGCCCTTCGAGGTCGAGGATCGAGAGTCGCTGCGGCGTAAGGACTTCGGACAGGATGTGGGTCACTTCCTGCGCCACGGACCGGTGCCGGGATTCCGCTCGCGCCTTCAGCGCCTCGTAGAGCGCATCGGGCAGGTTCTTGACGTTCAGCGTCGCCATGCTGCCTCCTTTTTCCTCCGATCTGGAGGAATGTCCGTCAGGGCGTCAGGCCTCGCCGTCTGCGTGACACCCGCGCTTCGGTCAGGGGCTGATCTCTTACAAATAGCGAACACAATCCCTACCGATCCCCCGCCACCGCCGTCCGTCCACCGCCTAACGTTAAGGAGGTTCACCCCGCGGCTCCACGCCGCGCCCGCCTCCACCCGTGAAGCCCATCCCTATGATCCGACGGCGCACCTCCGTCGCACCCACATCGCTTCTCGCCGCGCTCGTGCTGGTCGCACCGGCGCGGGCGCAGGCCCCGGACCCGTTGCCGCCGCCGGCCCAGTTCCCCGCGACCGCCGCCGGGGCGCTGGGGCGGGCGCTGGTGGAGGCGGTCAACAGCCCGGACACCACCGCCATCGGCCGCTTCCTCGCCGCCTCGCACGCGCCGCAGTCGCAGCAGGCGCGGGCGGAGCTCGACTCGCTCCTGCGCGCGCTCCGACAGCAGGGCGGAGGCGTGACGCCGCGGAGCATCCGGCAGGCGAGCAGCGGCGCGGTGGTGGTGGGGCTGTGGGCCGACCGTCATCCCGGCGCCGGTGTGTCGGTCGTCCTGGCGCCGCACGCGGACGACTCGGCACGCCTCGACCGGCTCAGCGTCGGTCGCGTCCTTCGCCCCGGCGACGCGCTCCGGCGATTTCCGGCGGAGCGGATGGACGACGCGCGGATGGCGGGGCTCATCGAGGCCGAGCTGCGGCGGCTGGAGGCGCTCGACCGGCTCTCGGGCGTGGTACTGGTGGCGCGCGGCGACGACGTGCTGTACGAGGGGACCTTCGGGATGGAGGACCCGCGCGCCGGGCGGCGGATGACCACGCGGTCGCGCTTCCACCTGGCCTCCATCCCCAAGATGATCACCGCCGTCGCCGTGGGGCAGCTGGTGGAGGAGGGGAAGCTCCGCTTCGACGACACGCTGGGCGCGCTCCTCCCCGAGCTGCCGTGGACGGCGCCCGCGCGCGGTATCACGCTGCGCCACCTCCTCACCCACACCTCGGGGATGCCGCGCCCGCGCGAGGACCGGCCCGACCCGCCCACGTCGATCGAGCACGTGGCGCGCTTCGCGGCCGAGCCGCTCCAGTTCGCGCCCGGCCAGGGGCACGCCTACAGCAACGAGGGGTTCATCACCCTGGCGGCGGTGGTCGAGAAGGTGACCGGGCGGCGCTTCCAGGACCACGTCCGCGAGCGCATCCTGGTGCCCGCGGGGATGCACACCTTCGCGTACGACGCCCCGGCCGACTCGCTGGCCGACCGCGCCTTCCCGCAGCCGCGGGAGGAGGGCGACCTCTTCGGCGTGCGGCCGCGCCAGGTGAAGAGCCGGGGGTGGGGCGGCGGCGGCGCGGGGGGCGGGCACGCCTCCGCGCGCGACCTCCTGGCCTTTTCGCGCGCCGTCGTGGAAGACCGGCTGTTGAGCCCGGCGATGATGGACACCCTCCAGACCCCGCGTGTGCCGTGGGACGGCGGCCACTACGGCTACGGCTTCTCGCTCCGCGAGGTGGCCGGGCGCCCCACCGCCGGCCACCGCGGCGGCGGCCCTCCGGGGATGGCGCTGTGCAACGACATGGACTTCTTTCTCGACGGCAGCTACACCGTCATCGTCCTCACCAACTACGACGCCCCCTTCTGCGCCGAGGTCAAGGACGCCCTCCTCGCCCTCGTTGCGGCGAACTGACGGGGAATGCGGAAAACGGAAGCGGCGGACCGAATCCTCGGCCCGCCGCTTTCGTGTACGAAAAGGAATACGTCTACGAGATCAACGGTTCGATCCGCCCCACCTGGGCCAGCCGCGCCGCGTACGCGAGCACGGGCAGAATGTCGTCGCGCTCTAGGTCGGGGTAGTCGTCCAGGATCTCGTCATGGCTCATCCCCGAGCTGAGAAGCTCCAGGATGGACGACACGGGATAGCGCAGTCCCCGGACAACCGGCGTCCCATGGCAGATCGCCGGATCGACGGTGATCCGCTCGCGCCACGAAACCGGCGATGCCATCTCACTGCACCGTGAACGGCACCGACAGCTGCGTGTCGTCCCAGCGGATGTGGAGGATGCCGCCGGCGCCCGACTCCTCGACGTCGATGGTGAAGCGCTCCACCGGCTCGGCGAGCGCGGCGCGGCGGAAGGGGACGCGGCCGAGGTCCTGGGCGGCGTCGTAGGCGGTGCCGTTCTGGCCGGTCTGGCGGTTGACGATCAGGACGCCGCCGTCGGCGGCGGGGATGGAGAAGAGGGTGTACTCGCCCGCGGGCACGGCCAGCGTCCCCGTGGCCGCGTCGCCGAGGAGGAGCGCGCGGTCGGTGGAGAAGTGGGTGGCGCGGTTGGCGCCCGTCCGCCACACCTGGCCGTACGGCACCACGGCGCCGAAGATCGTCCGCCCGCGCTTCATCGGCGTCCCGTAGTCGACGGTGATCTTCGCGCCCGCCACCGTCTCCTCCTCGCGCCCGCGGCCGGAGAGGTCGCCGATGCCGCGCCCCGCCGCGTCGGCGGCCGCCCAGGCGCGGGCGCGCGCGTCGATCTCCATCCACGGCGCGCGGGTGACGACCACCTTGCGCGTCGTCTGCGCCGCGTCGAGGCGGAGGAGGCGCCCGGCGGCGTCGGTCTCGGCGGTCATCGTCCCCCGCAGCGGGTGCGTCAGCTCGACGCTCGTGGGGCCCGGCCACCGCACGCGGAAGGGGAGGACGCGCCCGCCGGCCAGGAGCGGCTGCGTCGCCTCGCCCGCGCGGGCGCCGGCGCGGACGGCGCGGGTGGTCACCAGCTCGTACGGCCAGTGCACCAGGTCGACGAAGGGGAGCGCGGCGGCCGGGCCATCGACCGTCGCCGTGCGCGTGCTGTCGGCGGTGGCGACGGTGCGCGCCCACCCCGCGCCCGCGGCCTCGACGCGCTCGGTGCGGATGGGGCCGCGCTCGGGGGCGGCGGGGTCGAAGGTGCGCTCCTCGAACGAGCGCATGGCGCCGTCGGCGCCCAGCTCCAGGACGTAGCGCCGGAGCGTGGTCCGCGGCGAGCGCACGGCCACGTCGGCGGTGACGCGGTCGCCGGCGCGCACCCAGCGCTCGATGGCCAGCGTGTCGCGCCCCAGGACGGTGACGAGCGCGGCGCTGTCGGCCCGCTGCGCCGCGGCGGGCGCGGGGGCCAGGGCGGGGGCGAGCGCCAGGAGCGCGGACGCGATGAGGACGGGCCGGGGCATGGTCTCCTCGACTGGATCTCGGTGGAAGAGGCCGGGCGGCGGACGCCCGTTTCGTCAGGATGCGGACGCAACATAGGGAGCGAGGCGCGCCTGCGCACCCCCGGCCGATCCGGCCACCCGCGCGATCGTCCGTCCTGTCATTCCGAGCGGCGCCGCATGTCCGGACTTTCCGTCACGTGGAATCCGGGCGGCGCCCGAGGAATCTACTCTACTCCGCGAGCAGCGGGGCTGGATTCGTGCGCGGATGCGGGCGGGCGTGTGGCCCCGGCTAGATTCCTCGGGAGCGTCCATGATTCCATGCGGCGTCGGTATCCGCGCAGACGCTCCGCTCGGAATGACAGTCCTCTGCATCCGCGCGCTTACTACGATCCGGCGGACGCGTCCGGATGCGCGCGGAGCCAGGCGGTGATGTGGTCGAGGAGGCGGAGGGAGTCCGGCGGCCCCGGCGGGAGGGCGCGGATCGCGTCGATCACCGGATCCACGAGCCGATCGCGGTCGTCCGTGTCGAGGAAGAGGACGCGCGGCGGCTCGGCCTCTCGCAGCGCGGCGAAGTAGCGGCGGAGGGGGGCGACGAGGCGGAGGTGCTTCTCGAAGTTGCGGCGCGTGCGCGTGGGGTCGGCGGCGCGGCGGGCGCGGAGCTGGGGCTCGGTGGCGGCGAGGACGACGTAGAGGTCGGGGAAGGCGAGGGCGCCCGCCTCGATCCGCGCGCGGTAGAGCGGCGCGACCACGTCCACGCCCTCCCACCCCTCGTCGGCGAAGACCCCGTTGTACCACAGCCCCTTGAGCGGATCGCCGTCGAGGACGACGAGGGGCGCGTCCTCCGACCGATCGACGGCCCGCCCCCACCGCTCCGCGCTCTGGTCGGCGAACCAGGCGGCGGAGGACCCCGGCGGCGGCGGCGCGCCCGCGTCCAGCTCCGGCAGGGTCGCGGCGCCCCGCTCCCGCGCCAGCGCCCCCAGGAGCGTCGTCTTCCCCACCGCGCTCGGGCCCTCGAGGCAGACGATCATCCGCCTCAGACCACCTCCAGCGGGCGATGGGGCTCCGGCGGCAGCTCCACGCGCACCGCGTCTCCCGCCTTCACCTCGCCGCCCGCCAGGACGACCGCCATCACCCCCGCCTTGCGCACCAGCCGCCCCTCCGCGTCGCGGTCGAGCACCGCCGCCAGGAGCCCGGGCTGGAACCGGTCGATCTGCGCGCACGGGTTCCGGAGCCCCGTCACCTCCACCACCGCCTCGCCTCCGAGCCGAAGACGAGATCCCACGGGCAAGGAGAGGAGGTCGACCCCGCGGGTGGTGACGTTCTCGCCCAACTCCCCGGCGGCCACCTCGAACCCGGCCGCGCGGAGCTCGTCGTGGAGCTCGGCGTGGATCAGGTGCACCTGGCGGAGGTTGGGCTGCGTGGGGTCGCGCGCCACCCGCGACCGGTGCTTCACCGTGGCGCCCATGTGCGCGTCGCCCTCCCACCCCCAGCCCGGCGAGGAGGCGGATGGCGCCCACACCCGCCTTCCCGAAGGTGTGCGCCGCGCTCCGGCTCACCGCCGTCACCACGCCCTCCATCCGCGTCTCCTTTCGCCCGCTCCCGCCCCCGTGAGGCCTGGGGCTGCACGATGCTTGCGTCCCCCCTCTCGGCGCGCCGTCCGACAAGGCCGCAACCCTCTGCGAAAGCCGAACATGCCCGCCGACGTCGTGTCGCGCAACCACGTCACCGTCACCGGCCGTGGGACGCAGCCCATGCTCTTCGCCCACGGCTTCGGGTGCGACCAGAACATGTGGCGGCTGGTGGCCCCCGCCTTCGAGGACGACTACCGCGTCGTCCTCTTCGACTACGTCGGCGCGGGGAAGAGCGACTGGGGCGCCTACGACCCGGAGCGCTACGCCACCCTCGACGGCTACGCCCAGGACGTCCTCGACGTCGTCGAGGCGCTGGACCTGAGGGACGTCGTCTTCGTGGGCCACTCGGTGAGCGCCATGGTGGGCGTCCTGGCCGCCAACCGGGCCCCGGAGCGCTTCGACCGCCTCGTCCTCATCGGCCCCTCGCCCCGCTACGTCGACGACCCGCCGTACGTGGGCGGCTTCGGGCGGGCCGACATCGACGGGCTCCTGGAGATGATGGACCACAACTTCATCGGGTGGGCCAACTTCCTGGGGCCCGCCATCATGAAGAACCCCGACCGCCCCGAGCTGGGCGACGAGCTGGCGCAGAGCTTCTGCTCCACCGATCCGGTGGTGGCGCGCCGCTTCGCCGAGGCCACCTTCCTCGCCGACAACCGCGCCGACCTGGCCGCCGTCCGCGTCCCCTCGCTCATCCTCCAGTGCTCCGACGACATGGTGGCGCCGCTGGAGGTGGGCGACTACCTCCACCGCGAGATGCCGGGGAGCACGCTCCGGGTGATGCGCGCCACCGGCCACTGCCCCCACATGAGCCACCCCGAGGAGACCATCGAGCTCATGAAGGCGTACCTCCACCCCGCGCCCGCGGCGTGACGGGCCCCGCCTCCCCGGCCGCGGGCGGCGCCGCACTGGGCGAGCTCCTCGACCACGCCCCCTGTGGCTTCGTCTCCTTCGCCGACGACGGGACGCTCCTCGCCGTCAACGCCACCCTGCGCGAGATGCTGGGCTACGCGCGCGGCGAGCTGGAGGGGGCGCGGATCGACCGGCTCCTCACCGTGGGGAGCCGCCTCTTCTACCAGACGCACTTCTTCCCGATGGTGCGGCTCCACGGGCGCGCCGAGGAGGTCTTCCTCCTCCTCCGCCACCGGGACGGCGGCGACGTGGGCGTCCTGGTCAACGCGGCGCGGCGCGAGCGCGGGGGCGCCTTCGTCAGCGACTGCGTGATGATGCGCGTGGCCGAGCGGCGGAAGTTCGAGGACGAGCTCCTCCGCGCCCGCCGCGCCGCCGACGAGGCGCGCGCCGAGGCCGAGGCCCGCGCCCGCGCGCTGGCCGAGGCCAACGACCTCCTCGAGCAGCAGGCGCTGGAGCTGGAGCTCAACCACCAGCAGCTCGGCGAGCAGGCCGCCGAGCTGGAGGCGCAGGCCGAGGCGCTCCAGGAGGCCAACCACGCGCTCGTCGTCCGCGGTGAGGAGCTGGACCGGCTCCGCGGGGTGGCCGAGGAGGCCAACCGCGCCAAGAGCTCCTTCCTGGCGGTGATGAGCCACGAGCTCCGCACCCCGCTCAACGCCATCGGCGGTTACGTGCAGCTCCTCGACATGGAGATCCACGGCCCCGTCAACGAGGCGCAGCGGGGGGCGCTGGAGCGGATCGAGCGGAGCCACCGCCACCTCCTGCGGCTCATCAACGACGTCCTGAACCTGGCGCGGATCGAGGCCGGGCGGGTGGAGTTCCTCGTCGAGGAGGTCGATCTGGCCGCCCTCCTGGCCGACGTGGCGCCGATGGTGGAGCCGCAGATGGCGGCCCGGGAGGTCCGCTTCGAGACGGCGGTCGAGCCGGGGGTGACGGCGCGCGCCGACCGCGAGAAGGTGCAGCAGATCGTCCTCAACCTCCTCAGCAACGCCGCCAAGTTCACCCCGCCGGGGGGGCGGGTCACCGTCGACGTGGCCTCGCGCGCCGACCGGCCCGGCGAGGTGTTCCTCCGGGTGGGCGACACGGGGATCGGGATCCCGCCGGAGAAGCTGGAAGCGGTCTTCCAGCCCTTCGTGCAGGTGGACATGAGCCGCACCCGCGCCTCCGAGGGCTCCGGGCTGGGGCTGGCCATCTCCCGCGACCTGGCCCGCGGGATGGGCGGCGACCTCCGCGCCCGCAGCATCGAGGGAGAGGGCTCCACCTTCACCCTTACCCTCCCCCGCGCGATCCCGCCGGAATAAGAAAGATCGGATCTCACGCAGAGGAGCAGAGGCAGCAGAGGAGTTCTTCTCTGCTGCCTCTGC